>CAVKNF010000001.1:0-24911 GCA_963657415.1 bacterium
CTATACAAAAAGAAAAAGATGCAGCACTCATCATTGAGTGTTGCATCTTTTTTTTATAGGAGGTACGGCGCCCTCGCCGTACCATGTCACTAACGGGGAATATCTATTTGGTAATTCTTGGTAGCGAGGGTACGGCGGGGGCGCCGTACCTCCTATAATATGCAAAGCGAGGACGCTTTGCCTACTATAGTTACCTTTTTCGCTAAGCGATGCATAATCCCTTGTAAATAATTGCTTAGGACAAATATTTTATTGCTAACTTTGCACACTAAAGGATTAAAAAACTTAAGGATATGAAGAAACTTTTACTTCTTTTTGTCATGCTGATGACCGTGGCAACCAGCTTTGCCGAATACAAGGACAGTCTCGGCGTCTACAACCGTACTTACATCGCTAAGACATTCTGGCGTTATGATTTCCGCTATGAGACACACGATCTTGAGGGCAAGAGAGTGGTGCTCTCTGCTGCCATCTTCCTCAACAAGAATCTGGCTGACAAGAAAAAGGACGGCAAGGGTTGCATCCTGCTCAACCATTATACTATCACCAATGATGCCGACCGTCCTACCTACGTGCATGACTTGCAGACAATGGAAGGCGTGCTTCAGTCTTCTATGTATTTTATCATAGAGTCTGACGGCATTGGTTTCGGCAACACCGTAGACCGTCCACAACCATATCTTCAGGGACGCACGCTTGGCATGGCAGATATCGACGCCTTCCTCGCAGGTCGCAAGATCCTCACTGAAGAGGGATTCAATTATGACGACGTAGTGCTCAATATGGGATATTCTCAGGGCGGATACGTAGGCACATGGGTAGACCGACTTGTGGCTGAAGGCTATCGTCATGACGAACTGCCAAAGATCCATTACAGTTTTCTCGGTGGTGGTTCCTATGACATCTATGCCACCTATCTCGACATCATCAAGGAGCGTGTGACCCACTATCCCGTGGCTCTGCCTCTTGTGCTGTGGGATGTTGTCAATGACGAGAGCACTGGCGTAAAGGATGAAGACGTCCTTACAAAGTCATATCTTGACAAAATCTCCGAGTGGTTTGGCGACAAGACACACAGCACCGACTCCATCAACAATATGGCATTCCGCTTCTATAATACTACCGAGGACGCAGGTATCAGCACCAGCCTGCTCTTCACCGAAGATTTGTGGGATGCCAAGAGCGACATCGTCGAGAATCACATCAAACCTTGGA
This sequence comes from bacterium, assembly GCA_963657415.1. GTDB lineage: Bacteria > Bacteroidota > Bacteroidia > Bacteroidales > Bacteroidaceae > Prevotella. Next base: position 1,216 of record CAVKNF010000001.1, read on the forward strand.
TGATAGAGCATTCTTCCGCTTACGGCGACTGGTCGCCAATAAACACCGACACCGTCACCTTCGTGCACTCTACAAAAGATGAGGTAGTGGCGCCCGTGAATGCATATAGCATCTCGCAGTTCTATAAGAAACAGGGTTACACCCGCTTCGATGTAGACAGCACTTTCACTGATAAGCATACACCGGTGGGCACCAGTTATGTGCTTAAGGCTGTGCAGGTGCTCTCCAAATGGAAACCCAAGGACACTACTACAGGTATATATGACGTGAAGGTTGAGACTCCAGTCAGCGACGACAAGAATGTCTACAGCATCGACGGTCGACTGATGCTCCGCGCAGAAGACTACAACACCAAGTATGCCACACTCCCCAAGGGTATATATATAATAGGTGGACGCAAGGTTGTGAAGGACTGACCGACGTCGTTAGCACTAACACAACCCACGCCTGACTCAGAATGTCCTTAAGATATTCTGAGTCAGGCTTTCTTTTTTACTCGCTTAGACAGACTGATGGCGCCAGTGGGACACACGTGCATGCAGAGCAGACAGCCTGCGCACTTCGCCCCATTGACGCGTGGCTTGCGGTCCTCACCGATGACTATGGCCTGGTGACCACCATCCTCGCACGATATGTGGCATCTGCCGCATCCGATACAACGCTCTCTGTCTAAATGCGGATATACGATAGTGTCGCGGTCCATGTTGGCCGGAAGAACGAAATTGCTGAGTTCCTCACCGATGATACTGTTGAGGTTGGTGAGTCCTCTGCCAGTCATATATGTCGTAAGACCCTCTATCAAGTCATCGATGATGCGGTAGCCATACTGCATAACGGCGGTGCACACCTGCAAGTTGGTGCATCCGAGTTGCAGAAATTCCAGAGCGTCACGCCATGTCTCTATGCCTCCGATACCACTGAGCGGAGTATATTCCAGGATGGGGTTGTTTGCCATCTCGAGGATATGGCGCAATGCAATGGGTTTGATGGCGCGTCCCGAATATCCCGACACGGTGCGCTTGTGTGACACCATAGACGAGTCAGACATGGTGACGCACTTTATGGTATTTATGGCAGATATGGCGTCGGCTCCTGCCAGTGCCGAGGCTACTGCAGGTTGGCTGATGTGAGTGATGTTGGGAGTCATCTTTACGATGACGGGAATGTTGACCCTTTGCTTGACATATGCGGTGTAATGCATCACAAGTTCCAGGTTTTGGCCTACATCACTGCCCATTCCTTCGAGTCCCATCTGAGGGCATGAGAAGTTGAGTTCCACTGCATCGAGACCTGCATCCTCTGCCATGTGTGCCAGTTGTGCCCAGTCCTGGAGAGTCTGTCCCATGATGCTTGCGATGACAATCTTGTTCGGGTAGTTCTCTTTCAGGCGCCTCATGATGTCAAAGTCCACTTCGGCAGGATTCTCGCTCAACTGTTCCATGTTGCGGAAACCATAGAATCTGCCAGTGTCTCCAGGTTCGCTCACTGAGTCAAATCGTGGTGACACCTCGTGGATGTCTTCCAGGCAGATGGACTTGTAGTACACTCCCGCCCATCCTGCATCAAATGCCCTTGCTACCATCTCGTAATTGGTGCATATGGCAGACGAGGCGAGAAAGAAAGGATTCTCGCACTTTATCCCGCAGAATTCGATGCTCAGATCAGGAGTTTCATGGCTTTCAGATTCTTCGTTAGAGGCGTTGTCATATGTTTGCATATGTTTCAAGCACTCTGCGACAAGACTTATCCTCACGGGGTGATCATAATGGATGCAGGCTTTCTCAGCCTCTTCTATTTCGGCTTCAGAGCACTCCAATACCCATTTCAAGGCATTTTTGCAGTTGTCGAAGCGCACTGCGCGCAACATCCTTGCTGGGTCGCCGTGCTGGCATACAGCAGTACATGGAGCATTTTCACACAGTAGACATCTGTTTGCCTCTTCCTTACATAATTTCTCTTCCATAATGTTTCTTTAGATTTTTAGTATTTGCCTGCCAGTGTCAGCCTGTGATGTCGTCACATCAAAACATAGTGCCGAAATGGGATATTGCTTTGCAAATATAATGTAAATCTCTCAATGAGAAAAGAAATACGGTAAAAACATTATATATGGTTGACAGTCAGGATATAGCTTCCAATGCATCATCTGCCGATAGTCTTCTTGACAAGGCGCTTGCTGCCGGAGGGTGTGATAACACCTCAATTGTCGTTGTCAAGTTTCTTGCTTGCGCGTGGTACGGCGAGGGCGCCGTATCTCCTATGGTTACCTCACTTTTCTGCGTAAGGCAAAGCGAGGACGCTTCGCCTACTAAAGTAACCATAGTAAGTGCTGCGTCCTCGCTGTACCCATTGAATTTACTTGCTGGTTAATGCGAGGACCTCCTCCCAGTTGTCGGCAAGAGCCTGCATGGTGGGGTAGAGGCGGTCGGCACCCTGACTGAGGAGCGCGCTGTCGGGCAACGGGCCGGTGTTTACGGCTATTGTGTAAGCCCCCGAGTCATGACCTGCCCTCACTCCGAGCGGAGCATTCTCCACGACGATGGTTTCTTCCGGTAGGAAGTCACCGCATTTCTTCATGCCCATGAGATATGGTTCGGGATTGGGCTTGCCACGTTTCACGTCAAAGGCAGTCACTATGTGGTCTTCGCTCACGTAGTCGGAGAAGTCATGCAGTATGCGTGATATTAGCGGTCGCTGGGCAGAACCCGTGACCACGCCGATGGTAAGTCCGCAATCCTTTATCTTTTCCATCAGAGTCATGACGCCAGGCATTACGCATGCTGTCGGCAGTTTGGCGAATTCATGCGCCTTCTCCTCATACATCCGCATTGCCTCCTCCTCGCTGATGTCCTTTCCCGTTTGTGCCTTTACGTATCTCCTCACCGTGTCCACGCCCCGTGCCCCTTCCGTGGCATAAGAGTCGTCGGCGGTAAAGTGTATACCAAAAGATGCCATTGCCTTAACCCAGGCAATGGCATGATTCGGCATGGAGTCGTAGAGCACTCCGTCCATATCGAAAAGTACTACTTTTCTCATTTGCCCAAACGCTCGCGGATAGCTTTGCTTTCTGCTTCGTAACCCGGTTTGTTGAGCAGGGCGAACATATTCTTCTTGTAAGCCTCTACGCCTGGCTGGTTGAATGGATTAACCTCAAGCAGCAGACCTGAGATGCCACATCCCTTCTCGAAGAAGTAGATGAGCTGTCCGATGTTATATTCGTCGAGTTTCTCCACGGTCACCTTGATGTTAGGCACGCCACCGTCGACATGAGCAATCTGTGTACCCAGTTCGGCCATCTTGTTCACCTCGTCGATGCGCTTGCCAGCGAGGAAGTTCAGACCGTCGAGGTTCTCCTCGTCAGATGGCACCTCGAGAGTAGTGTTAGGCTTCTCGATGGAAACCACGGTCTCGAAGATAGAGCGCTCGCCGTCCTGGATCCACTGACCCATAGAGTGGAGGTCTGTTGTGAGGTCTACAGCAGCAGGGAAGATACCCTTGCCGTCCTTACCCTCAGACTCGCCGAAGAGCTGCTTCCACCACTCACCGAGGTTGTGGAGTTTTGGCTGATAGTTAGCCAGTATCTCGATCTTCTTGCCCGACTGATAGATGGCGTTGCGCACAGCGGCATACTGGGCAGCAGGATTCTTCTCGAAAGGTTTGTCCTTGCCACACTCTGCCTCCATGTCCTGGGCACCCTTCACCAACTGAGCGATGTCAAAGCCAGCAACGGCGATAGGCAGCAGACCTACTGGAGTGAGCACTGAGAAGCGGCCACCCACGTTGTCAGGGATGATGAATGACTTGTATCCCTCCTTGTCAGCAGTAGTGCGTGCAGCGCCCTTCTTTGCGTCAGTCACAGCCACGATGACCTTCTTAGCCTCTTCTTTACCGCGCTGATCCTCGCAGAGTTTCTTCAGCAGGCGGAAGGTGATGGCAGTCTCGGTAGTTGTACCCGACTTTGAGATATTGATGACACCAAACTTCACTGTCTTCAGGTAACCGATGAGTTCGGTGAGATAATCTTCACTGATGTTGTTGCCTGCAAACAGCATACGTGGAGCCTTGGCAGGTTTCAGCATACTGAAAGAGTCTGACAGAGCGTCAATCACCATTCTTGCTCCGAGGTAAGAACCGCCGATACCTGCCACAACCACAGCCTCGCAGTTGTCCTGCATAATCTTTGCCGTAGCGTTGATCTCAGCGATGAATTCAGGTGTGATACTTGTTGGCAGGTGCATCCATCCGAGGAAATCATTACCTGCACATGTCTGGTTCTCGAGAGCTTCCTGAGCCGCCTCAACCTGTGGTTTGAGCGCCTCTACAGCACCAGCAGCCAAAAACTGCGATGCTTTTGTAATGTCTAATTGCATGTTTTCTATGTTTATCTGAATTTTTCAGTCAATTCGCTTATTGCGTCCGCTGGACGCGCTTCATTATATAATATGTTGTATACCGTCTCCACTATGGGGAAGGTGTAGTTGCTGTATTGGTCGAGGATTTCCTTCATGCACTGAGCGCCATAGAATCCCTCCGCTATCATCTCCATCTCGCTCTGCGCGGCCTTGATGCTGTAGCCCTTGCCTATCATCGTGCCGAAGATGCGGTTGCGCGAGAAGTTGGAGTAACCCGTCACGAGCAAGTCGCCGAGATATACCGAGTCAGAGATGTTTCTCTGTTCCGACGGACTCAAGAGCGACAGTATGTCGGTCATCTCCGCCACGGCATTTGCCATGAAAACGGCGTGGAAGTTGTCGCCACAGTTCAATCCGTTGCATATACCCGCGCCGATGGCATACACATTCTTCAGCACCGAGGCATACTCTATGCCCTGCACGTCGGTGGATATGCGCATCTGGATATTGTCAGACTGTATGGTGGTGGCAAAAGCCCTCGCCTTGAGTTCGTCGCTGCATCCTATGGTGAGATAGGTCAGTCGGTTCATCGCCACCTCTTCGGCGTGCGACGGTCCCATGAGGCATGCCAACTGTTCGTAGGGTATGCCGTAATATTCATGGAAATACTCCGATATCACCATCTGCTCCTCGGGCACAATGCCCTTGGTGGCAGACACGATGAATTTGCCTCGCATGTCTTCGGTCACCTTGTTCATGTGCTGTTTGAAGTAAGGTGACGGCGTGACGAATATCAGAGTGTCATATTCGCGGATTATCTCATTGATGTCGCTGGTGAAGAATATCTCGCTCGTGTCAAACTGCACCGAGGTGAGATAAGCGGCATTGTGTCCTGTCCGCTTTATCTCCTCTATGCGGTCTTCGCGTCGCATATACCAACCTATGTGATGGGTCTTGTCTACCACAATCTTGGCAAGAGCCGTTGCCCACGACCCTCCGCCGATGATGGCGATGCGTCCGCAGCTGGTCTTATTCCTTCGAAACAGCCGCTTCAATCCACGTAGCAAATTCTTCAACTTTCGGATTCTCATAGCCCAACTTGTATTTCTTGTTCACGCCACATACGTCCTGTTGCAACTTCTGGGCCTTCACATCCTTGATGTCACTGACAAGATAGTAGCCGGCTTTATTGAATAGTGGTATCCATTCCTCGGGCACTCCCAGTGCAGTCCATTCTGCCACGCTTGAGCGCGGAGCCTTCTTCTCTGGTTTCATCTGTGGGAAGAAGAGCACCTCCTGGATGAATGGGTTGCCTGTCATGAGCATCACGAGTCGGTCGATACCGATACCGATACCTGATGTAGGAGGCATGCCATACTGCAGAGCGCGCAGGAAGTCATGGTCGATGATCATGGCCTCGTCGTCGCCCTTGTCGGCAAGTCGCATCTGGTCTATGAAGCGCTCCTCCTGGTCTATAGGGTCGTTCAACTCTGAGTAAGCGTTTGCCAACTCCTTGCCGTTCACCATGAGTTCAAATCGCTCGGTGAGTCCTGGCTTTGAGCGGTGCATCTTTGTCAGAGGCGACATCTCCACGGGATAGTCGGTGATGAAGGTAGGCTGGATGAACGTGCCCTCGCAAGTCTCGCCGAAGATCTCGTCGATGAGTTTGCCCTTGCCCATTGTCTCGTCCACCTCAATGTCGAGTTTCTTTGCCACCTCGCGCATCTCTTCCTCGCTCATGCCGTTGAGGTCGTAGCCAGTCTTCTCCTTGATGGCGTCGAGGATAGGCAGACGGCGGTAAGGAGCCTTGAATGAGATGACATTGCCGTCTATCTCCACCTCCGGTTTGCCGTTGACTGCCACGCAGATCTTCTCGAGCATCTGCTCGGTGAACGACATCATCCAGTTGTAGTCCTTATAGGAAACATAGAGTTCCATACATGTGAACTCCGGGTTGTGGTTCTTGTCCATACCCTCGTTGCGGAAGTTCTTGCCGATCTCATATACACCCTCGAAACCGCCCACGATGAGTCTCTTCAGATAGAGTTCAGTAGCGATACGCATATACATGTCCTGATTGAGGGCATTGAAGTGGGTGATAAACGGACGTGCCGACGCGCCTCCAGCGATGCTCTGCAGTGTAGGAGTCTCCACCTCAGTGTAGCCAGCCTCGTCGAGGATTCTTCTCAGAGTGCGGATGGCAGTGGCGCGCTTGAGGAATGTGTCCTTCACTCCGTCGTTGACCACGAGGTCTACATAGCGCTGGCGATAGCGCAACTCTGGGTCATCAAACTTGTCATAAGCCACGCCGTCCTTATATTTCACGATAGGCAGCGGTTTGAGAGACTTCGAGAGCAGAGTCAGTTCCTTGGCGTGCACACTTATCTCGCCCGTCTTGGTGCGGAACACATAACCCTTCACTCCGATGAAGTCGCCGATGTCGAGGAGTTTCTTAAACACCACGTTGTAGAGGTCCTTGTTTTCGCCCGGACATATCTCGTCGCGCTGTATGTATACCTGCATGCGGCCCTTGGAGTCCTGCAACTCGGCAAAGGCAGCCTTGCCCATGATGCGCTGACCCATGAGTCGGCCGGCAACGACCACATTGCGGCTGTTCTCCGCAGTAGCCTTGCCAGGCACGTCATTGCCCTCCTCGTCCTTCTCCATAGGGAGGTCAACAAACTGGGCGCGTATGTCGTCGCTCCATGCATTCACAGGAAATTCGGCGGCAGGATATGGGTCTATGCCCAGATTTCTCAATTCCTGCAGACTGTTTCTTCTACCTATCTCCTGTTCTGAAAGTTCTAATATATTCATATGTTATTTGTTTGTCTTACGATGTCTACTAAGTTGTCTTACGGTGTCTACTAAGTGCAAAATTAATAATAAATTTCAGAATATGCCCCATATTATTATATATTAATAATGTTATGCTCGGATAATCTGATGCAATTATTGCCCTGCTGTGATGTAATCGGTCGGGTTTGTCGTTGTGAAAACCTTCGTGTGTGGATTGTGCGACATATGTCAAAGAGTTGTGCGGCATATGCCGCAAACATTTTTGGCATTTGTCGCAAATGTTTTTGGCATTTGTCGCACAATCGTTTGGCAATTGTCAAAACATCGGTATATCGAGCCTTTTACAATCATCAATCCTGTTTCTTACATCGCTTCAGTTAAAGGTAATCATAGTAGTTGCTGCGTCCTCGCTGCACCCTCGCCCTGTAAGGGCAACTGAATGTAAGCATCTTGGTAATCATAACATTCAACATTCAACTTTCAACTTTCAACATTAATCTCCCAAACGTTTGATATATTTTTTGTACTTTTGCATAAGTGCGGCGTATCGTCTGGAAAGAAGCCTGTGGCGATGCGTTATCAAAAGATAAATAATAAAAAGACATGAAACTTTCGGATAAGGTAAACAATATGGACGACGGTCTGACGAAGACCCTCGGGATAGTGTATCGCTCTACTGATGACCCTGATACTGTGGAGGCAACGATGACGTGCACCAAACCGGTGTCGCAACCATGGGGATTTCTCTCAGGAGGAGCGGTGCTTGCGCTGGCGGAAAATCTTGCTGGCATAGGGTCGATGAGTGTGACCCCGGAGAAGCAGGTATTTGGTATCAATGTGTCGGCAAACCATATGTCGTCGGTGCGCACGGGAGAGAGTGTCACCGCAGTGGCGCGTCTGCTGCGCAAGGGAGGCACTCTGCACAACTGGCTCGTGACCGTCTACAACGACCAGAGCGGGGCTATCGTCTCCGAGATACAGGTGACCAATTACACTATGACCGCTGATAGAATGAAGAAATGATGACTGTAAAGAAACTTACGACCGCATGCCTGGAAGAACAGCAGGTGCCTCAGATGATGAAGGACGAGGGTGTGGAATATCACAAGGTGAAGTGCGTGAACTGGGCTGAGGAATATCCCTATTGCCCACAGTTTGAGGTTGCCATAGCGCATGACGGCGACAATATCTACATCCACTACCGTGTGACGGAGCAGAGTGTGCGCGCCGTGGCAGAGAAAGACCAGGATGCAGTGTGGCAGGACTCGTGTGTGGAGTTTTTCTCCAAACCCTTTGCCGACGGCAAGAATTATTATAATGTGGAGTGCAACTGCACTGGCAAGATACTCCTTGCCGCAGGTCCTGTGCGCGAAAACCGCGAGCGTGCCGGCGAGGAGGTGACATCATCAATAAAGCGATGGGCTTCGCTCGGCACGGCACCCTTTGATGAGCGCATGGGCGAAACCTCTTGGGAGGTGGCGCTGATAATTCCGCGAACAATATATTTCAAGGATGACGTAAAGACGCTCAACGGGCTTCACGCTTCGGCAAACTTCTATAAGTGTGGCGACAAACTCACCGTGCCGCACTTCGTGTCCATGTATCCCATAGAGGTGCAAAAGCCCGACTTCCATCGTCCAGACTTTTTTCAGGAATTGATATTCGAATAATAACATCATGATACAATCACTTTTAGGAAATACTCCCCAGATAGGCGAAGGCACATTCATTGCCCCTACGGCAGCCGTAATAGGCGATGTGGAGATAGGCGAGGGGAGTTCGGTGTGGTATAGTGCCGTCATCCGCGGCGATGTCAACAAGATACGCATCGGCAACCGCGTCTCTATACAGGACGGATGCTGTCTGCACACATCAGGCGGCGACGCCTATATAGAGATAGGCAACAACGTCACCGTGGGCCACAATGCCACGCTCCACGGATGCAAGATAGGCAATGACGTGCTCATCGGTATGGGTTCTACGCTTCTCGACAACTGCGTGGTGGAGTCGGGCAGTGCCGTAGCGGCGGGTGCCCTCGTGCTCTCACGCACGCACATCCCCTCGGGAGAACTATGGGGCGGAGTGCCGGCAAAGTTTATCAAGAAGGTGACTCCAGAGGTGGCGGAACGCCTGTTGAGCCGAGGTCCGCAAAACTATGACTATTGGACAAAAATATATCTGTTGGGCAATATAAATGAACACCGCAAGGTATAATTGATTTACTATGAAAACTATCAAGGCAGCACTCTTTGACCTCGACGGCACTCTCGTAAACAGTGAGTGGCAATACACCAATTTCTGGCAGGCGAGAGGCAAGGAGTATCATCCTGAGATACCCGATTTCGCACATTACATAAAGGGCACTACCCTCGACCATATCCTTTCGACATATTTCCCTGACAAGGAGTTGCAGAAGAAAATCACGCGTGAACTCGACGAGTTTGAGCAGGCCATGGACTTCTCTCCCATTGCCGGCGCGGTGGAGTTTATAAAGGACCTGAAGGCTCATGGAGTGAAATGCGCCATCGTCACCAGTTCCAACCAACCCAAGATGGAGCAGGTGGCAAAGAGCCAGGGCGACTTCCTCGGTCTCTTTGACGCTATCCTCACATCCGAGGACTTTGCCGCTTCCAAGCCCGACCCCAGTTGCTATCTCGTGGGTGCCAAGCGATTCTCGGCAGAGATCGACGAGTGTGTGGTCTTCGAGGATGCTTTTAATGGAATAAGTGCCGGAACGAATGCCGGCATGTTTGTCGTGGGACTCGCCACGGTCAATAGCCGCGAGCAGATAGAGCCCCTCTGCGGACATGTCATCGACGACTATCGCGGAATAGACTACAATGGTCTGTGCAATATAGTAACAGGGAAATGAGTTTCGCCCTATATCGACTGCCCTATGAAGATGCCTACACGGAGATACGCAGCGAGCGCTCTCCACGGTGTCTTGCGTCATTGCACTGCGTAGGTCAGGACGAGGGTTTTGTCATTGCGCCCTTCGACTGCTCTTGCAAAGACACTCCCATCGTGATGATATGTCCCGACTCTGTGGAGAGGAAACCTCTTGCCGAGGATGAGGCTCTGAGGCAGGGCGGATTTGTGAAGTCCAAGGACATATCGATGGCTTATGCTGACGATTTCCGTAAGTTTCATGATGCCGTGCATGAGGGCAGATTTAGCAAACTGGTCTTGTCGCGTAACAAGGAGATTTTGTATGACGCGGCAGACTTGCGGAGACTTTTCTTTGACGCTTGCCACAGGTATCCGCGTCTTGCCGTCATGCTCGTGTCTACGCCCGTGACAGGCACATGGCTTGTAGCCACGCCCGAGAAACTCCTCACCGGCGACGGCACATGGTGGAAGACCATGGCGCTGGCAGGAACAATGCCCTTTGTGGAGGGTTTCCAGGAGTGGAGCAAGAAGAATCAGCACGAGCAGCATTTCGTGGAGACATATATCGAAACGTGCCTCGACCACTTTGGCAAGGACATCATAAAGGACGGACCCTTCACCCGCAGGGCGGGCAATCTCGTGCATCTCTGCACAGACTTCCGCTTTCATCTGGCTGAAGGTAAAACTATAGGCGACGTGCTCGCCTCGCTCCATCCCACACCAGCCGTATGCGGTATTCCCAAGGATGCGGCTTTCATGTTTATCAAGAACCATGAGCATGCGCCTCGCCTCTACTATTCAGGTTTTATGGGTCCCGTGGGAATAGAAGGAAAGACTGACATATACGTGTCACTCCGTTGCGCGAGACTCTCCCAAGGTAAGGCCACACTCTATGCCGGTGGCGGTATCATGCCCGAGAGTCAGGTGAAGGCAGAGTGGGAGGAGACGGAAAACAAAATGCAAACTATCGGCGATGTACTCAAATAAAGAAAACGTAAATATACTCACTGCCTTGCTCGCAGACTACGGCATACGCCATGTGGTGGTATGTCCGGGTTCGAGAAATGCCCCTATAGTACACAATTTCAACGAGTGTCCACACATAATTTGTCATCCCGTGACCGACGAGCGGTCGGCAGCCTTTGTCGCCATGGGCATATCCCAACAGACGGGAGAGGTGGCTGCCGTGTGCGTCACATCCGGGTCGGCATTGCTCAATGTGTTGCCTGGTGCCGCAGAGGCTACATACCAAAGGCAGGGCATACTTGTCATTTCTGCAGACCGCCCTGCGGCATGGATAGGACAACTCGACGGTCAGACCATGCCCCAGGAGGGAGCATTGGGGAGTTTTGTGGCGAAGAGCGTGTCATTGCCCGAGTGCAAGGACGATGTGGAGCGTTGGCATTGCCGCAGACTTGTTTGCGAGGCTGTCAACAGTCTGATGGCTACGAAGAAGTCCGTGCATATCAATGTGCCCATCACCGAACCCCTATTTGATTTCTCCGTAGACTCTTTGCCCGAGGTGAAGGGCATACGCAGGATAACCGCGACAGAGTTTAGCAATCTCTTCCATTCGTGCCACCGCCCGATGATAGTGTGCGGTCAAGGAGAATGCGAGGACGTGAAGGCTGAGGGAGTGGTGGTAATAGCCGAACAGTTGTCGGCGGATAATCCAGTAATGTCGCTCGACACTCTGTTCTCGCTCATGGACGATGCGGAGGCATTCCGACCAGACTTACTTATATATAAAGGTGGCACTACGATAAGCAAGCGACTGCGTCAGTTTCTGCGCACACTTGGCGACTGCACCATAGTGATGCACAATCCCGATGGCGAGATAGAAGACGTCACCTGCCATGCCGACTATGTCATGACCGACCCGCTTCCCGCAATGAAGAGGGAGGCGTCGGAGTTTACCCGCAGGTGGGATGCCCTCATGACCTTGACGGCAGAGAGCCTTGCCAAAGAGCCCGACGACTTGTGTGCCGTGGCGGTGAAGGCATTTGAGGCGCTGATGAAGAAAGGTGATGTGGTGTATTATGCCAACTCCTCCGCCGTGCGCATCGGTGCGAAATATGCCAGCCATTATGTAAGGTGCAATAGAGGACTCAATGGCATCGAAGGGTCGATGTCCACTGCCGTGGGCGCATCATTGGTGACCGACGGGAATGTATATTGCGTCATAGGCGACCTGAGTTTCTTTTATGACCAGAATGCACTATGGAACCAGCATCTGCGTGGCAACCTGCGCATCCTGCTGCTCAACAATGGCGGCGGGGCCATATTCCGCTCCCTGCCCGGACTGAGCCAGTCGCCAGCCTGCGAGGAATATGTCATGGCAAGTCACAAGACCACAGCCGTGGGCGCATGCCACCAGTATGGCATCTCGCGCCGCATGGTGTCGAATGCGGAAGATGTGCCGTCGCAAGTGGATTGGCTCGTGAATACAAAGTCTAACCAACCTCTGCTCTTGGAGGTATTAACGAAATAATATGGAATGGAAAAAGATACGCGAATTTGAGGAGATAAGCCTCGAGGTGGCTGAAGGCATAGCCAAGATAAGCATCTGCCGCCCCCGCTACCGTAATGCATTTACGCCTAAGACCACTGCCGAACTGTCGTGCGCCTTCTCTATAGTGCGCGAGCGCCAGGATGTGGCAGTAGTATTGCTCACCGGTCAGGAGACACCCCGCAAGGAAGGACAGACTGATGAGGAGTGGCTCAAGACACAAGCGTTCTGCGCAGGAGGCGACATGAATGTGAAGGGACGTGGCGGATATGTAGACGAAGAAGGCGTGCCGCGCCTGTCGGTATTGGACGTGCAGATGCAGATACGCCGTTTGCCGAAGCCCGTGATAGCCATGGTAAACGGTTTTGCCATTGGCGGTGGCCATGTGCTGCACCTCGTCTGCGACCTCACCATAGCCTCGGAGAATGCACGCTTCGGTCAGACAGGACCTAAGGTAGGCTCCTTTGACGCAGGTTTCGGCAGTTCCTATCTGGCAAGGATAGTGGGCCAGAAGAAGGCACGCGAGATATGGTTTATGTGCCGTCAGTATACTGCCCGCGAGGCGGAAGCGATGGGTATGGTCAACAAGGTGGTGGCCTACGACAAACTCGAAGACGAGTGCGTGGCTTGGGCAAAGCACATGATGGAACTCTCGCCTCTGGCTCTGCGCATGATAAAGGCGGGACTCAATGCCGAACTCGACGGTCAGGCGGGCATACAGGAACTGGCGGGTGACGCCACGATGCTGTATTACATGCTCGACGAAGCGCAGGAAGGCGGCAAGGCTTTCCTGGAGAAAAGAAAACCCGACTGGAGTAAATTTAAGGTGGGTACTATAAATTCCCACCGCAAACTATGATTAATTTAAAGGGTTGCTTTTGTCATCTTGCAGTCTCTTTTCGGTTCAATCTGTCTGCTCGTTCAGTCGCATAGCCCGCTATGCTCCTTCACTTACAGACAAATTGTCCACGAAAATAGCCTCGCAATATGACAAAGATAATTTATAGAACCCACCTTAAGAAACTGCCCTGATGAATATAGACCTTTTTCATAAGACACTGCATTTCAAGACTCCTGCCCGCACAAGCCGTGGCGCTTATGACAAGCACGAGATGATACTCGTCTCCATGACCGACGACAACGGCAGGATAGGACTCGGCGAGTGTGCTCCGCTGCCCGACCTGAGTTGCGACCGCGAGGCTTACACCATGATGAGTGACGTGGCGCGGCTCATCAACGAGGCTCTCGCCAGTGACGACTATGCCGATTATCTGCGTCCTTACCCTGCGCTGCTCTTTGCGCTGGAGTCGGCGATGTATGACATGACGAAGTCGCCTATCCTCTATGACACTCCCTTCGCCCGTTGTGAGGAGGGCATACCATTCAACGGACTTGTGTGGATGGGCTCTTATGACGAGATGCTGGCACAGGTGAAGAAGAAGATATTGGCGGGATTCCGTTGCATAAAACTCAAGATCGGTGCCATACAGTGGGAGGAGGAGATGGAGTTGATACGTTTCATACGATCCAAATATCGCCCTGAGACTCTCGAACTGCGTGTTGATGCCAACGGCGGATTTACTGTCGATGAGGCTCAACAGCGCTTGGCAGAACTGGCGCAATATGGCATACACTCCATCGAACAACCGATAAAGGCGGGACAATGGAAAGAGATGGCGGATCTGTGTCGTACTTCTCCGTTGCCCATAGCTCTCGACGAGGAACTCATAGGACTCAACCACCTCCACGAGAAGATGGCGATGCTCGACACCATACGACCACAATATATTGTCATCAAACCCACTCTCCACGGCGGTATATCGGGTTCGATAGAGTGGGTGAGCGAGGCCCGCAAGCGTGGCATCAATTCATGGATGACCTCGGCACTCGAGAGTAACGTGGGACTGCGCAATGTGGCTCTATTGGCGGCGCGCTGTTACGGTCCGTCCATACGCTTTCCGCAGGGGCTCGGCACAGGTCAACTCTTTACCGACAACATAGAGATGGACATGCAGTTGCGCGGTTCGAAGATGTGGAGGGAGGAGACGGATGGACATTGACGACTTCCTTGCCGAGTGGCGCAATGACAGTCCCACAGTGGAGGTGAAGACCAGTGGCAGTACGGGCACGCCGAAGCGCATGCTTGTGGAGAAGTCACGCATGAAGGCTTCAGCCCGCGTCACCTGCGACTTCCTCGGACTGAAGAAAGGCGACACGGCATTGCTCTGCATGTCGGTGGACTATATCGCCGGCAAGATGATGGTGGTGAGGAGTGAGGAAAGAGGACTAAGACTGAAGGTGGTGGCACCGTCAAATCATCCTTTGAACGGTATTCAAACGCCGTTTGATTTCATTGCCATGGTGCCCTCGCAGGTCTACGAGACTCTCCGCAATGAGGATGAGGCGCGAGTGCTTCGCCAGACGCGACATATAATAATAGGTGGCGGAGCGGTGTCGGATGAGTTGGCGGAGCATTTGCAAGATTTCCCCAATTATGTGTGGAGTACATACGGCATGACGGAGACTCTCTCGCACATCGCGCTCAGACGGCTCAACGGTCCTGAGGCATCGGAATGGTATACGCCCTTTGACGGAGTGAGCGTGTCTTTACAAGACGGATGTCTTGTCATCGATGCCCCGCATGTATGCGCCGAAACCCTTGTCACCAATGACATTGCGGAGATATCTGGCGGGAAGTTTCGCATCCTCGGCCGTAAGGACAATGTCATCTGCTCGGGTGGAATAAAGATACAGATAGAGGAGGTGGAGGCTTTGCTCATGCCACATCTGCATCAACCTTACGTCATCACCAAGGCAGAGGATGAAAAGTTTGGTGAGGTCGTGGTGATGCTGACCGAGTCAGACGACATACCGAAGGTGAAGTTCGTGTGCGAGGAAGTGCTTCCCCGCTACTGGCAACCGAAGCGCTATCTCCATGTTGACAGCATCCCGATGACAGAGACGGGCAAACCCGCGCGCAAGAAAGCCCAGATGTTGGCGGCGCAACTTATGTAGTTTTAGGAGGTACGGCGCCCTCGCCGTACCAAAATCCAAACGAAGATTTGCATTGCTGATGGGTACGGCGAGGGCGCCGTACCTCCTATGGTTACTGTCTGCTGGGAATCAAAGTGCATCGCGGAAGAAATCAAGGGCTTCCGTTATCTCTTCCTTTGAGGCAGTCTGATTGAGGTCGATGCCGCCGATGTCGTGCAGAAGGGTGAAGTTGATGATGCCAGCCGTGTTCTTCTTGTCGTGAGTCATCAGTTCGAGCAGTTCGTCATAGTCATTGCATGAGATGCCGAGAGTGCCGTAGTTTGCGCGGATGAACTGCACCGTCTGGCGCATCTTGTCCGTGGGGAATCCCATCTTCGCTACCGACAGATACAACTCCACGATGATGCCGAACGCAACGGCATAGCCATGCAGGATGGGACAATCATGGCGCATAGCCCATGACTCCAGAGCATGACCGGCAGTATGGCCCACATTGAGAGCCTTGCGGATGCCGTGCTCATGAGGGTCTTCCGCCACGATGCGCTCCTTCACCTTCACAGAGTCGGCAAGCATGCGGCTCAATAGAGCATAGTCAGGATTATGGAGGTCGAAAGTCACGAGTTCAGCCCACATCTTCTCGTCAGAGATGAGTCCATGCTTAAGCATCTCCGCATATCCCGAGAGTAGGTTGTAGGAGTCGAGAGTAGGCAGGAAGTCTGTAGAGAGGATGACATATTCCGAGTCATTGAAGACACCAATCTCATTCTTCAGACCGCCGAAGTTTACTCCTGTCTTTCCTCCCACTGAAGCGTCTACCATGGCAAGCAGAGTGGTGGGGATATTGATAAACTTTATGCCTCGCTTGAAGCATGACGCAGCAAATCCGCCGAGGTCGGTCACCATACCTCCGCCGAGATTTATCATCAGCGAGTGGCGTGTAGCCCCATGGGTCTGCAACTCCTGCCACACATGGCTTGTGGAGTCAAGAGTCTTGTTGGTGTCGCCAGAAGGGATTGTGATGACATGAGCGCAGTCAAGAAAGTCGCACCCTGCCAGCAGAGGCAGACAAAGTGTGCGTGTGGTGTCGTCGGTGAGGATAAACAGACGGTCGTGTGAACAGTTGTCGACAGCCGCCTTGAGGTCTTTCTTGAGGTCGGAGGAAATGATTACTCTCTGCATTGCTTTCTCTGTTTTTATGGTTTGCAATATAGCGATTACTGTATGCAATATAGTTATTACAATATACAAAGTTACTTGATTTTGCATGGACGGGCAACATTGTGACAAGTTTTTTCGTGCTGTCGGTTAAACTTATTGCGATGTGTAACGTCAAAAAGATGAACTAAACCTATTTGTGGTATATGATTCCTTATTTTAAAAGATTATTGTTTGTGGCACTGCTCATGCTGGTGTCGTTGCCTATGCTGGCGCAAGAGCGTACCATCATGGGAAAACTTTCCGACAAGGAAACGAAAGAGGCATTGGGACAAGTGGCAGTGCAACTGTTGCGTAGTGACAGTACATACGTTGGCGGAACCGTGTCGGCCGACAATGGAGCCTTCGTGCTTCATGCTCCCGACAACGGCAAGTATCTGCTCAAGATATCCAGCGTGGGATATGTCACTGATGTGAAGAAAATCGTCATATCTGATGACCATGACCTTAACATGGGTGACATCCGCATGTCGTCAGATGCTGTCATGCTCAAGGAGGTGACTGCCACGGCACAGGCTCTGAAGGTGACGATGGTGAAGGACACCTTTGTATATAACAGTGCTGCATATAGTCCTCCCGAGGGTTCGGTGATAGAGGAACTGGTGAAACTTCTCCCCGGCGCGTCGGTCGATGATGAGGGTAATGTGACCATCAACGGCAAGACGGTGAAGAAGATAAAGATGGACGGCAAGGAGTTTATGACCGGCGACACGAAGACGGCGCTGAAGAACCTGCCTACCGCCATCGTGGAGAAGGTGAAAGCATATCAGGAAAAGAGTGATAGGGAGCGCATCACCGGCATCGCCGACGGAGAAGAGGAGATGACTCTCGATTTCTCCATAAAGAAAGGTATGAACAAGGGTATACTCGGTAATATCGATGCAGGCTATGGCACTCATGACCGCTATGCCGAGCGACTGATGCTGGGACTCTTTAAGAATAACTTCCGCATGATGTCATTCGGCAACTTCAATAATGTCAACGATGCTGGTTTTGGCGGCAGAGGCGGTGGCTTCGGCAGAGGACGCAACGGTCTCAACACCTCCAATATGGTGGGAGTGAACTTCAACTATGAGAACACGGACAAACTGAAGATGGACGGTTCGGTGCGCTGGAACCATAACACCTCCGACCAGTTGACGAAGACCTCGAGCGAGAGTTTCGTCATCGGCAACAAGAGTTTCTCCAATAGTCTGTCACAATCATACAGCAAGGACAAGAGTTGGAATGCGCAGATGCGTCTGGAGTGGACTCCCGACACTATGACAAACATCATGTTCCGCCCTTCGTTTAGTTATTCCGATAATGACGGACGCTCTGGTTCGGGTTCGGCAACATTTGATTCCGATCCATATGAGTATACCACCGATCCGCTCAATGAGATAGACGTGATGAATACGTTAGGACTGGCGAAGAACTCCCGCTCTGGCAGTTCGCTCTCTTATGGCCAGTCGAAGAGCGTGAAGGGATGGGCACAGTATAACCGCAAACTCAACAGTCGCGGACGCAACATCACATTCAGCGTCACGGGAAACTATTCTTCATCCGACAACAAGAGTTTCTCCACAAGCAATGTGAAACTCTATCAGACGGAAGGTCAAGACTATAGCATCAACCGCTATAACGTGACTCCATCGACAAAGTGGAGTTATAAGTTGGAGGCAGGATATAGCGAACCACTGGCAGACCGCACATATCTGCAGTTGTCATATAAATATAACCACAGTTACTCCAAGAGTGACCGTGCGACTTATGACTTCAGCGACCTGACGCAGTTGGACCCTAATTATGTCAACCTCTTGGCATCGCTCGGCATCAGCAGCATTCCTGTATACCGCAGTTGGGGAACATATCTGAATGCTGATTATGAGAACTATGAGGACGAGAGCCTGAGCCGCTTTACAGAATATCGTAATGACAACCACGAGATAGAAGTGCAGTTCCGTCGTGTGCGTGACAACTATAACTTTAATGTGGGTGTCTTCGTGCAACCGCAGCGCAGCAACTTCGTGCAAAAATATCTCGGACATCGCACGGACACGACACGCAATGTGATAAACGTGACTCCTACGCTCGACTTCCGCTACTATTTCAGCCGTGAGCACCAGTTGCGATTCAACTATCGCGGTACGACCTCACAGCCTTCGATGGCAGACATGGTACAGATTACAGATAACACCGACCCGATGAACATATCTATCGGTAATCCTGGACTGAAACCGTCGTTTACGAATGACTTCTCTCTTAATTACAATAACTTTATCCGCAATCACTATCAGGTGATAGCCGTCAACGGTGGATATAAAAATGTGAGCAACCAGACGGCGCAGCGGGTGATATACAACAGCGAGACGGGTGCGCGCACCACGATGCGTGACAATGTGAACGGCAACTGGAGCGCTAATGTCAATGCCAACTATAGTGTGGCGCTCGACACGATGGCGCTGTGGAATGTAAGCACCGATGTCGGCTACTCATATAATAATAATGTGGGATTGGTAAGCACGGATGTGAATGCAAGTTCGCAGAAGAATATCACGCGTGTGCACAACATCAGTGGACGTCTTGCATTGAGTTTTCGCAATGATTGGTTGAATGTGGAACCCGACGGTTCGATAAACTACACCAGTTCTACCAACCTGCTCAATCCCGATGCCAACCTCAATACGTGGGCATTCTCTTATGGTGCCAATGTGAGTGTGAAGTTCCCCTGGAGCATGTCGATATCTACCGATGCGCACATGCGCAGCCGTAGAGGATATAGCGACAAGTCGCTCAATACAAATGAGTTTATATGGAATGCGCAGATATCACAAAACTTCCTGAAGTATAAGAATCTGAGTGTTATACTGCAGTTCTATGACATTCTTCATAATCAGAGCAACTTCTCAAGAACTATCAACGAGATGATGCGTCGCGACACGGAATACAACTCAATAAACTCATATGCTATGCTCCATGTGGTCTATAGATTTAATCTCATGGGCAACAAGGATGCGCGACGACATATGGGACGTCCCGATGACCGCCGACGTGGTCGTGATGATGATCGCATGGGTCCTCCTGATGACCGTCGTGGTGGAGGACGTGGCGACAGAGGTCCTGGTGGACCGCCTCCAGGAGGTTTTGGAGGTCCGATGTAAGATTAGGAGGTACGGCGCCCTCGCCGTTTTAATATGGAAATATTGAAAAATGGAAATATTGAAATATTAGCCAGCAATGGTATTCATAGTAGGCGAAGCGTCCTCGCTTTGCCCCTCTCAAGCAAACAAAAGTCTCCCACAGATCCCACAGATCTCACGGATAAGATTTGGTGCCGTGTGGCACCAACTTTCTGTGTAATCTGTGTAATCTGTGGGAGAAAATATTATCCAGTGGGAACCAATCGTTGGGTACAGCGAGGGCGCTGTACCTCCTATGGTTACTATTCGTCAAAGTCGAATTCATCAAACTCTTCGTCTTCATCGAAGCCGAAGGTCAGCGGTTCGGCAAAGGTGTCGAGGGCACGGCGCTCCTTCTTTGTAGGACGACCTGTACCTTTGGCTCTGTCCACAAAACCGCTTATGCGTGACATCTCAAGCAATTCATACTGCTTCGCTTCGGTGACATTCTCGTAGACCAGCGCCACAAGTTTTGCTCCCACACGCTGCTCGATGCAGTTCTTTATCTTGAAGGAGTAGACGATAGGTGGTTTCTTTACAGAGATGACATCTCCTATCTTCACCATTGATGAAGGTTTGAGACTGACATTACCCTTGGTCACACGATTGTTCTTGCAAGCATTTGCTGCCACAGTGCGTGTCTTGAAGATGCGTGCCGCCCATAGCCAACGGTCAAGGCGTGCTTGATTGTTAATCTTAAGTTCTGCCATAGTTGTAGTGCTTTCTTAAGTTTTTAATTTATCTAATCCCGCCTTATTTCTTGTTGAAAAGGTTCATGGTCTTGTCGATGCCTTGCAGCACAAACGACTTTATCTCCTCAATGGCTGTGTCGATGCAGGGCTGGAGAGTCTGGCGCTCTTCATCACTGAACTTGCCAAGCACCCAGTCTATCTGTCCGCCACGGTTGAAGTCATTGCCGATGCCTATGCGGAGGCGCGCATACTTCTCGCCGATGAGTTGCTGTATGTGTCCAAGACCGTTGTGTCCGCCATTGGAACCGTTGCCCTTCAGACGCATCTTGCCCACGGGAAGAGCAAGGTCATCAACGATGACAAGCAGACGGCTCTCGTCGATATTCTCCTTGTTGAGCCAGTATCTCACGGCATTGCCACTGAGATTCATATATGTGGTAGGTTTGAGGAGAAACAGTTTTCTGCCCTTGACAGATGTCTCCGCTACAAAACCGTAGCGCTTGTCCTCGAACGTCACTCCGGCATCTGCGGCAAAAGCGTCGAGCACCATCCATCCGGCATTGTGGCGTGTCTCATGATATTCCGCGCCAGGATTGCCGAGACCGACAATCAGATATTTGTCCATATGTAGATAGAATAATAGCAAGTGAAATGGCTTGTGCCATATCCTTACCAGTATGTATTAATGAAAAGAGCCGGCCTCAAAAGAGACCGGCCCATTGTTTTCTTTCTTATGAGAGTCTTGACTCTGCGAGCCGGACTTACTTGCCAGCAGCAGCGGCAGCGGCAGCAGCGGCAGCAGCACGAGTCATCTTCACAGAGCAAACGATAACGTTCTTGCTTGTAGCAAGCTCGATGCCCTCGTAGCTCAGTTCGCCTACCTTGATAGACTTGCCGATCTTCAGAGCTGTTACGTCTACGTCAAGCTTCTCTGGGATGCTTGTGTAAGGTGCCTTAACAGCGATCTTTCTGATAGAGAGGCTCATACGACCACCATCGCGCACACCCTGAGCGTGACCTACGAGGTTTACAGGGATACCGATAGTGATAGGCTTTGTCTCATTAATCTCGAGGAAGTCAGCATGCAGAAGAGCGTCTGTCACTGGGTGGAACTGGAGCTCCTTGATGACAGCCTTGCGCTGTGTGCCCTCGATGTCGAGAGTGCAAACGAGCACGTCAGGAGTGTAGACAGCCTTGCGGATCTCTGTGAATGGGATTGTGATAGACTCTGCTACAGGGTTGCCGTTAGCGTCCTTTGCCTCACCGTAGATGTTGCAAGGAATGAGGTTCTGCTTACGAAGCTCCTTAGAAGCTTTCTTACCTGTCTCTGTACGCTTTGTACCTTTGATAGTAATTTCTTTCATTTGTGTTACTCTAAATTAAGTTGTTGATAATCTTGATGCTTAATTCGCCATCACACTGAGGCTTTGCAAATAAAGCGGGTGCAAAGTTACTGCTTTTTGGTGAGATATGCAAAGTTTGCCCTAAAAAAGAATAAATGAACGCGTAACACTTGCATACAAATGGGAAAACCACTACCTTTGCAATAATATATTTCATGAAACAAGGCGATAATTATTAGAGAATGATTAATCGGGAACTTATTAGAATTAAGGTGGTGCAGCTTGTCTACGCTTATTACATGAGCGGTGGCAAGCCGATGAGTACACTTGAGAAAGAATTGACGGTGAGTCTGTCAAAGGCTTATCAGATGTATAACCTCTTGCTTGACTTGATAGTGGCGGTGACTCAGGAGGAGCGCTTCCGCTATGAGATGCAGGCGGCCAAAGCGCAACGTGAGGGCGAGGAGTATGTTATGCCTAAGTTTGCATACAACCGCTTCGCAGTGCAGCTCGAGGAAAACGAGCAGTTGGCTAACTACAAGGAGGAGAAGAAAATCTCATGGAAGGATGACATAGAATTCGTGAGAAAGATATGCAACCTGATAGAGCAGAGTGAGACTTACAAGAAATACAACGAGTCTGCGGACGAGTCGTATGACGCAGACCGTGAGGTGTGGCGCAAACTCTACAAGCAGGTGATAGAGAACAATGACGACCTGTATCTTCTTCTTGAGGACAAGTCGCTCTATTGGAATGACGACAAGGATATCGTTGACTCTTTCGTGATAAAGACCATCAAGCGCTTCAATCCTGAGAATAAGTCAAAGCAGGCGCTGTTGCCTGAGTTTAAGGACGAGGAAGACAAGGAATACGCTCTCCATCTGATGCGTGCCGCAATCTCCAATGCTGACGAATATCAGAAGTATATGGAAGAATATTCGCACAACTGGAAACTGAGCCGTATGCCTTTCATGGATATCGTCATCATGCAGATAGCTCTTGCTGAACTGATGGAGTTCCCCGCAATACCCGCAAGCGTGACCATCAACGAATATGTGGAGATGGCAAAGGCTTACAGTACGCCGCGTAGTGCGTCGTTTATCAACGGTATACTCGATACTCTTACGCGTGCGTTAATAGAGAGTGGTAAACTAATGAAACAATTATAATAAAACAATATGACTGAAATGATTCTCGCTGCACAGACAGCACAAGGTGGCGGCATTGGCATGTTGCTCATGATGTTGGCAATCTTCGTGATAATGTGGTTCTTTATGATACGTCCACAGCAGAAGCGCCAGAAGGCTATCCGTTCCTTCCAGAACTCTATTGAGAAGGGTGCTGAGGTTGTTACCGGCGGTGGCGTATACGGTAAGGTGAAAAGTATCAATCATGAAACTGGAAAGGTGGAATTGGAAGTTGCTTCCAATGTTGTCATAACTGTTGACAAGAACTATGTTTTCTCTGCTGTCCAGGATATGCAAACTAAGTAAACAGACACTGCTCCTTCTGCGTCCGCGGAGAAGCTTTTTCACTTTCATGGTGTTTCTCGTGCTTAGCGGCCTCTTCTGGCTGTCTACGGCGATGAATGAATACTATGATTGTGAGATAGCTGTTCCTGTGTGCGTGGAAAACATCCCCAAGGATGTCATCATCACCTCGGATGTAGACGATACCCTGCGCGTATCAATCCGTGACAAGGGATTTGCCGTCGTGCAATATCTCTATGGCGGAAAGATAAG
>CAVKNF010000001.1:24921-50037 GCA_963657415.1 bacterium
CGGTGTCGAAACAGAGCGAGAAGTATGTCATCTCGTCTGCCGAACTGCTTCGTGTGGTGAGAAAGCAGATGTATGCTTCGACTACTGTCACATCGGTGAAACCTGAACGCCTTGAGGTGGACTATTGCCTCGGTATGGCAAAAAAAGTGTCCGTGCGGCTTAATGGCGACATAGTGCCTGCTTCTGACCACTATCTCTCGCATGTGCAGATAACTCCCGAGAAGGTGACGGTATATTCATCAAAGGAGAAGCTTGACAGTATTACCCATGTGGTGACCGAACGCTTGCGTGTGCACAACTTCGACGACTCAGTAAGCAGATATGTCAATCTGAAATCGATAAAGGGTGCGAGGATAACGCCGCAGCGAGTGCGTGTGGATCTCTATCCCGATGTTCTTACTGAGGGTTCGGTGGAGGTTCCTATAACCATAGTCAATATGCCCGAAGGAGTCAATGTGCGCACTTTCCCGTCCAGAGTGAGGGTGAAGTTTAGCGTGGGTGCTTCACAATATAAGAATGTCAATGCAGGGCAGTTTTGTGTGGAGTTGGACTACAAAGACATTCGTCCGAATGGCGACAAGTGTCCGCTGCATCTTACTGTGCAACCCAAGGGGCTGGCAAACGCTTCGCTTGAGTTTGGTGAGGTGGATTATCTGATAGAGAACTGAAATGCCCATTGCTCAGTCGACCATGCACATAGCACTTACAGGTGGAATAGGCAGTGGCAAATCCTATGTTTGCCGCCAGTTGAAGGAATGTGGCATAGAAGTGTATGACTGCGATGCTGCTGCCAAGCGACTCATGTATTCTTCGCATAAACTCCAGTCGGAGTTGAGTGAGGCTGTCGGCTGCAATCTCTTCGAGGAAGGAAGACTCAATAAGGCGGCATTGTCGAGATTTATCGTCGCATCGGATGCAAATGCGGAGACAATAGACTCCATAGTGCATCCCGCTGTGGCTGAAGATTTCAAGATGTCGGGATTAGAATGGCTGGAGAGCGCCATACTCTTTGAAAGTAAATTCAATGAGAGGGTGGATTTCGACTTTGTGGTGTGCGTGACGGCACCATTGGAAGTGCGGATACAGCGCATAATGCTGAGAGACAGTCTTACCCGTGAGCGCGCTTTGGAGTGGATCAACCGCCAGATGACTCAGGAGGAAAAGGTAAAGAGGTCAGACTTTGAAATAGTGAATGACGGAGACAGGGACATTATGAGCCAGGTCCGTGAATTAATAGATAACGTAAACAAACAATTAAAACGAATATAATGGAAACAATACTCTCAATTTCCGGTAAGCCAGGTCTCTATAAACTGGTTAGCCGTGGCAACAAGAGCCTCATCGTGGAATCTATCGACGCAGCGAAGAAGAGAAATCCTATCTTCGGTTCTGACCGTGTGACATCACTCGGCGACATCGCTATGTATACCAACGAGGAGGATATCGAACTCTGGAAGGTGCTGAAGAGCATGTGCGAGAAGGAAGACAAGAAGAAGTGTTCTGTAGACTACAAGAAGGCTACATCCGAACAGTTGCATACATATTTTGCAGAAATCCTGCCTGACTATGACCGCGACCGCGTGCGTGACTCTGATATCAAGAAACTCATCCAGTGGTATAACATCCTCGTGGAGAACGGGTACACCGACTTTGAGGCAACATTCGCTCCTGCTACAGCGGAGGCTGCTGAGGCAGAAACTGCTGCAGAGTAAGTGAGACGGTAGTTTATAAGTAGCATTCTTATAACAGATTTTGTTGAGGGAGTAGTAGAGCACCTCCCATTATAATTAAAACTATGTCATGAAAGAAAAAAGTGAAAAACTAAGCGTGCCCTTCGTTGTGATGGGCATGCTTTTCTGTGTCTGCTTGATAACAAGCAATCTGCTGGAAACAAAGATAGTCCACGTATGGGGCAACATAAACCTGACCTGCGGGTTCATCGTGTTTCCTGTTTCCTATATCCTTAACGACTGCATAGCCGAAGTGTGGGGATTCCGCAAGTCGCGCTTCATCATCTGGCTTGGCTTCGCCATGAACTTCTTTGTCGTGGCGTTGGGGCTTGTGGCATGTGTGTTGCCGCCTATAAGTCTGGGTGCTGATGCCTCATTCTGTGAAGTGTTTGGTTTTGCCCCACAGGTGGCGGTAGCAAGTTTTATAGCCTTTCTTGTGGGTTCATTTCTCAATGCTTGGGTGATGAGCGTCATGAAACTCGCTGACAGAGGTAAGGGAAAGTTTAATTTCTATTTCTCATGCCGTGCCATACTCTCGACAATTGTTGGCGAGAGTGCAGACTCGTTGATATTCTTCCCCTTGGCATTCTGGATATTCCCTTACATCTTTGAAGGCGCGCCAAAGGTCGGATGGAGCGTACTGCTTGGTCTGATGATTACGCAAGTAGTGGCGAAGACCCTCTATGAGGTGGTGGCATTGCCCATTACCCTGCGAGTGGTGAAATATGTGAAGAGAGTAGACGGATCAGATGTCTATGATGACTCTGTTTCGTATAATCCATTGAAAGTAAAACAAATCTGATATGAATAGAGAAAATGAAGGATTGCGTCAATTGGGTAGCAAGACGCAATATAAGAGCGACTATGCTCCTGAAGTGCTGGAAACGTTTGTCAACAAGCATCCCGGTAATGACTATTGGGTGAAATTCAATTGCCCCGAGTTTACCTCGCTTTGTCCTATCACTGGCCAGCCTGACTTTGCCGAGATTGTCATCAGTTATATACCAGGAGAGAAGATGGTGGAGTCGAAGAGTCTCAAACTGTATCTCTTTTCCTTCCGCAATCACGGCGACTT
Source organism: bacterium (assembly GCA_963657415.1). Lineage (GTDB taxonomy): Bacteria > Bacteroidota > Bacteroidia > Bacteroidales > Bacteroidaceae > Prevotella. The sequence continues at coordinate 27,727 of CAVKNF010000001.1, forward strand.
TCATGAAGACTGTGTCAACATCATCATGAAAGACCTGATAAAGTTGATGGATCCCAAGTTTATTGAAGTGACTGGACTGTTTACCCCGCGTGGAGGCATCTCCATACATCCCTATGCCAACTATGGTATGCCGGGTACAAAATACGAGACTCTGGCCGAACAGCGTTTTGCCACTCACATGTAGTTAAAAACGCACGTACGTGCATCAGTCAACGCACGTACGTGCATTGGCACTTGCACACAGGTTCATCAGCCAACGCACGCAGGTGCATCTGCCATCGCAAGTATGTCGCGATAGAATACGCACCTGCAAAGAAGATTCCTATTTTGAACTTTCGCTTGCGATTGTGTCCTTCTCCAGGAATTTTTCCTGCGCCTTCTGCGCTATTGCCTCAGCCTTTTTTATAGCTTCCTTGTTGGCTTCGCTCGGGTCGCTGAGTCTGTAATATCCCACCTTGCGGTTGCCTTTGAAGCGAAGCACTAATGAGTCGTTCTTGAGCATAAGCAAGTCTGCAGTGTCGTTCACGATGACTTCCTTGTGAGGCTTGCCGCTCTTGTCGTCTGCGGCAAACTGAGGATGCGTGGTGCGTCCGAGAATAAGTTTGTCGTTATACATGTGCCATTCCTTATACATCGGTACTGCGGGGTATTCCACCGGACTCTCGTCTTCAAGTACGGAGGAATGTCTCACCATACCTATGGCTGTGGCTATGTATCTGCGTTTCAGAGTAAAACCGTAGTCGCGAGGTATGAAATAGGCGTTGCGTATGGAGTCAGGCATACTCTTTATGAACCGCTTCTTCGTGGCGTCGGTCATGTCGTCGCTATTGCGTAGCGTAGGCATCACCTTATAGCACCAAGTCCCCTTCAGTTCTTCCAGGTCTACCACCATGTCGGCCACATATTTGTTCTTGGCATTTGGTAGTATTGACACCCAGTCGCCTATCTCCGGATTTCCCATTATTCTGCCCCTGCGTGTGGCGTTATATATGTCATATTTCACAGGATTGCTGCCGTCAGGAGGAAGCAGATAGAGCACAGAGTCGCCGAGTCCGTCGCACATCAGTCCATACACGTTTTTGTCGTCGCTGAGCACCTCCAGTGCGTCGTTGGCATTCTCTTCTGCCTTTTTGTCGCCTTTACCGCCACACGCCGTTATCAGCACAGCCGACAGCGCTATGGCAAGACAAATGTTATGTCGCATGCAAATTGTTGTTTAAAAGTCATTTACTCTTTCACAAAAGTACAAAAATATGCGCATGCTCACGATAACAACAACCAATAATTATAATCTATTAACTGTTAAAAGTATGCTAATGCTGTATGCTTGTGCGCGTGCAGGTTAAATAGTGTTCAAAAGCCGTTGCTATGTCATTGAAAATTGCTACCTTTGCAACTGATTGTGAAATCCGTAAAGCGGACATCAAGATAAAAATAGAATTTCAAATTCATATATGAAGAAAAAAATTCAGTTCAGTCTCGTTTACCGAGACATGTGGCAGAGTTCTGGCAAGTTTCAGCCACGCAAAGACCAGTTGGAGCGCATCGCTCCTGTAATCATAGAGATGGGTTGCTTCTCTCGCGTAGAAACCAATGGCGGTGCTTTCGAGCAGGTTAACCTGCTTGCGGGAGAGAATCCTAACGACGCAGTGCGCGCATTCTGTAAGCCATTCAATGAAGTGGGCATCAAGACCCATATGCTCGACCGCGGTCTGAATGGACTTCGCATGTATCCTGTACCTGACGACGTGCGTCAGATGATGTATCGTGTGAAGCATGCACAGGGCGTAGACATCACTCGCATATTCTGCGGACTCAATGACGAGCGCAACATCATCCCTTCCATTAAGTGGGCTGCTGAGGCAGGCATGACCCCTCAGGCAACACTCTGTATCACCAACTCTCCTGTACACACGGTAGAGTATTATGCGGCTAAGGCTGACATCTTCGTGGAGGCAGGTGCCAAGGAAATCTGTCTGAAGGATATGGCCGGTGTAGGTCGTCCTGCATTCCTCGGTCGTCTGACAAAGACTATAAAGGACAAGCATCCCGAAATCATTATCGAATATCACGGTCACTGCGGTCCTGGCATGTCTTTGGCTTCAATGCTTGAGGTGTGCCGCAATGGTGCCGACATCATTGATGTTGCCATGGAACCAATGTCATGGGGTAAGGTGCATCCAGATGTAATCTCCGTAAGAGAAATGTTGGCAGATGCAGGATTTGATGTTCCAAAGATTAACATGAATGCCTACATGAAGGCACGCTCGCTCACTCAGGAGTTTATCGACGAGTGGCTCGGCTACTTCATTAACCCTGCCAACAAGCTCATGTCTTCATTGCTTCTCGGTTGCGGCCTGCCTGGTGGTATGATGGGATCCATGATGGCCGACCTCGGTGGCATACAGGGTGTTATCAATAATCTTCGCAAGAAGAAGGGCGAACCGGAACTTACCAATGACGATATGCTCGTGGCGCTCTTCAATGAGGTGGAGTATGTATGGCCAAGAGTAGGTTACCCACCGCTGGTGACTCCATTCTCACAGTATACCAAGAATATCGCGCTCTTCAACCTCCTCACTATGGAGCAGGGCAAGGGACGCTACGTCATGATGGACGACGCCATTTGGGGTATGATCCTCGGCAAGTCGGGTAAGGTGCCTGGCGAAATCGCTCCGGAGATTGTGGCTCTTGCCAAGGAACAGGGACGCGAATTTGTGGACGCAGACCCACATACATTCTATCCTAACAACCTTGACGAGTTTAAGAAGGAGATGGACGAAAACGGTTGGGACTACGGTAAGGATGACGAGGAACTCTTCGAGTTGGCTATGCATCCAGAGCAGTATCGCAACTACAAGAGCGGTCAGGCGAAGAAGAATTTCCTTGCTGACCTGCAGAAGGCAAAGGACGAAGCCCTCGGTACAAAGGTGAGCGCAGAGGAACTCTCTGCATTCAAGCATGCCAAGGCTGACGCTATCGTGGCTCCATGCAACGGACAGATACTTTGGGAGGTTAATGGTGACGGCGAGTGCGCTACATCCGTAGAACCATACATCGGCAAGGAATATGCAGAGGGTGATGTGTTCTGTCATATGCAGGCTACATGGGGTGAACTCCTCACGGTCAATGCTGCTCTCGGCGGCAAACTTGTGGAAATCAACGCCAAGCAGGGCGCTAAGGTGCACAAGGGTGACGTCATAGCCTATATCGAACGCGAGCATTAATCATTGATGCAGACAGATATTATCATAGACAAATTCTATAGCGGGGAGAATGGAGCATTGCGTTCCATTCTCCTGACGCATAGTAAGATGGTGGCGGAAAAGGCACTTCGAGTTGCGGCAAAGCATCCCGAACTGCATCTCGACACCACCTTTGTCCGTGATGCCGCCATGCTGCATGACATAGGCATTGTGATGTGCAATGCCAAGGGTATAGAATGCTATGGCACAGAACCATATCTGCGCCATGGACTCTGCGGAGGAAAGATGCTTCGCGACAATGCCATGGAGTGGGGCATGACACAAGAAGAAATAGAACCATACGCCCGCGTATGCGAGCGACACACAGGAGCAGGACTGACAAAGGAAGACATCATAAGTCAGAATCTGCCACTTCCTCACATGGACCTGTTGCCTGAGACATTAGAGGAAAAACTTGTCTGCTATGCCGACAAGTTCTATTCAAAGACGCATCTCACGGACGAGAAACCTATAGAGAAGGTTATTGCATCGATGCGTAGATTTGGTGCTGATTCCGAAAGACGTTTTCTCAATCTACACGAATTGTTCAAATGAAAAGACATTCCGCGCTGTTGGTGATGCTGATGCTTGTGGTCTTGGTGACTGCAGGCGGACGCAGTGTGTCTGCACTTGGCAGACTGTTCGGCACGGACACGGTGGCGGCCAGTCGCGACACTGCCGACACCATTACTCCAAAGAAGATTATAGCAGACGCAGAACCGTTGGACTCCTTCGACGCTCTGATGTCTGACTCCATACAGAAAGCCATCGATGCCCACAACAAGGCCATCGATGACAGTATCCGTAAAGACTCCATAAACAGGAAGAAAGCCAACGGTATAGAGTCGCCCGTACACTATGAATCAAAGGACTCCATGGTGTATCTCGCTTCCACAAAAAAGGCATATCTCTTTGGCGACTCCAAGGTGAAATATGAGAATATGGACCTTGCCGCCGAGAAGGTGGACATGAGCATGGAGCAGAATATGGTGCATGCCACCGGCGAATGGTCAGACACGACAAAGACCGAACTCTTCGGTACGCCTGTATTCAAATTGGGACAGGATACCTATGAGAGTGACACCATGTCATTCAACTACAAGACAAAGAAGGGACTCATCCGCAATGTAGTCACCCAACAACAGGAAGGCTACATGCAGAGCGAACTGTCTAAGCGCAATGCCGAAGGTGACGTGTTCCTGCAGCATGGCAAGTACACCACCTGCGATGCCGAGCATCCTGACTTCTATCTGAAGATATCGCGCGCAAAACTGCGTCCTGGCAAGGATGTGGTCTTCGGTCCTGCCTATCTCGTTGTAGCCGATGTACCATTGCCGCTTGCCGTGCCCTACGGCTTCTTCCCCTTTACCAAAGACTTCTCCAGCGGATTTATCATGCCTACTTATGGTGACGAGTCATCACGCGGTTTCTATCTGCGTGACGGAGGCTACTATTTCGCCATAAGTGACAAGTTGGACCTCAAACTCATAGGTGAAATATATACCAAGGGTTCGTGGGGTGTTACTGCAACAGCAAACTATAGAAAGCGATACAAGTATAATGGCACGTTCCTCTTCAGTTACCAGGACACGCGTAACAGCGAGCGTGACATGCCTGACTTCTCACAGACCAAGAGTTTCAAGATGCAGTGGTCACACCGCCAGGACTCCAAGGCAAATCCTTACAGTTCGCTGTCGGCAAGCGTCAACTTCGCCACATCGTCATATGAGCGGAGTAACCTCACCTCGATGTATAACCCTCAGTCATTGACACAGAGCACACGTACATCATCCGTAAGTTGGAGCACCACATTCTCGAGCATCGGACTTAGCCTCAGTTCTACGGCAAACCTTTCGCAGAACATGCGCGACTCGTCCATCTCCATGACGTTGCCCGACCTTAACATCAGCATATCGCGCTTCTATCCTTTCAAGCGCAAGCATGCCGTGGGCAAGGAGCGCTGGTATGAGAAGATTTCCATGTCGTATACCGGACACATCTCCAACTCGTTCTCCGGCAAGGAAAGCAAACTCATGCACTCCAATCTGCTCAAGGACTGGCGCAACGGATGGCAGCATTCCATACCTATCAGCGGCAACTTCACTCTCTTCGACTATATCAATGTGAGTCCGTCGTTCTCATTCACCGACCGTACATATATGAATAAGGTGAAGAAGTCATGGGATGAGACCAATCAGAAGGAAGTGGCTGACACGCTATATGGATTCTATAATGTATACAACTGGAATCTTGCACTGTCGCTGTCGACAAAACTCTACGGAACATTCATTCCAAACAAGCGCATCCTCGGCAAGAACTTCCCTATAGAGAAGATACGCCACGTCATCACTCCGTCGGTGAGCCTGAGTTATGCTCCTGACTTCAGTGCGTCGCGCTACGGATACTATGAGACTTACCAGAAGACAGATGCCAACGGCAATGTCACCCTCGAGGAATATTCTCCTTATGCCAACATGCTCTATGGTGTGCCGAGCAAGGGAAAGACTGGATCTGTGTCATTTTCTATCGACAACAACCTGGAGATGAAGGTAAAGTCGGACAAGGACTCCACGGGTATCAAGAAGGTGAGCATAATAGACAATCTCGGTGCCACGATGTCATATAACATGGCTGCAACGACACGTCCATGGAGTGACCTCAGCACACGTCTACGCTTGAAACTTGGCAAGAACTACACCTTCAACATGAATGCAGTCTTTGCCACCTATGCCTACGAACTCGATGAGAACGGCAAACCATATGTTGGTACACACACAGAGTGGGGCTATGGACGCTTCGGACGATTCACTGGTACATCGCAAAACCTCTCGCTGACGCTCAATCCTGAGAAACTTCGCAAATGGTTTGGAGGAGGAAGCAAAGATGATGATGACGACAGGAAGAAGGGTGACATGGAAGACGACGAAGGTATGGACACCGATGTGGAGTCAAATATCGATGACGACATGATAAATGCCCAGAAGGGTCTGCAACGCAAGAAAAAGAAGACAGGCAAGGCGGAGGTCGATGAAGATGGATATATGCCTTTCTCCATGCCGTGGTCATTGACCATCGGATATGGTATTACCATGCGTGAGAACACCTCGGGTACATTCAATACTCGCACCATGCGCTATCCCTATAAGTTTACGCAGACCATGAACTTCTCTGGCAACCTGCGCCTGGCTGAGGGATGGAACATCAGTTTCTCCTCGGGTTACGACTTCGAAAACAAGAAGATAAGTATGACAACGGCTTCACTGCAGCGCGACCTGCACTGCTTCTCCATGTCATGCTCCATGGTGCTCGCACCTTACACAAGTTATAATTTCTCATTCCGATGCAATGCCGCCACACTTACCGACGTGTTGAAATACGACAAGCGCAGCGGATACTCCAACTCAGTAAAATGGTATTAAGAATATGAAACTGACCGAAAGATTTATCAACTATACCAAGTTTGACACTCAGTCGTGCGAGGACTCTGCGACTGTGCCGTCCACTCCCGAGAAACAATTGCGCTTTGCCAAATATCTCTGCGAGGAACTCAAGGACGAAGGTCTGGAAGATGTGGAGATGAACAGCATGGGCTATATATATGCCACTCTGCCGGGCAACATAAAGAAGGGTAGTGTACCTACAGTCGGTTTTATATCCCATTACGACACATCCCCCGACGCTTCTGGCGAGAATGTCAAGGCACGCATAGTCCACAACTATGACGGTGGCGACATAGTACTCTCTGAGGGTATAGTCTCTTCGCCGAAGGTTTTTCCCGAACTGCTGGCGCACAAAGGTGAAGACCTCATAGTAACCGATGGCACCACACTGCTCGGAGCCGACGACAAGGCTGGCATAGCAGAGATAGTGCAGGCCATGAAATATCTCAAGGATCATGACGAGATACCTCACGGCGACATACGTGTAGCATTCAATCCTGATGAGGAAATAGGACTTGGTGCACGCAATTTCGATGTAGAGAAGTTTGGTTGTGACTGGGCTTACACGGTAGATGGCGGTGACCTTGGCGAACTGGAATATGAGAACTTCAATGCTGCTGCTGCAAAGATTACTATCAAGGGAGTGAGTGTGCACACAGGATATGCAAAGGGAAAGATGGTGAATGCCTCGCGTGTGGCTGCCGACCTGCTTGACATGATTCCTGCAGATGAAGTGCCTGAGATGACCGAAGGCTATGAAGGATTCTATCACCTCGTAAGCCAGACAAGCACCACCGAACAGGCGAAGATGTATTTCATCATCCGTGACCATGACAAGGAGCACTTTACCGACAGAAAGCGTTTCATGCGTAGATGTGTGGAAAAACTCAATGAGAAATATGGTGAGGGCACTGTCGTTGCTGACATCTATGATCAGTATGCCAACATGAAGGAAGTCATCGACGAGCATCTTCACACCATAGACATATGTCTTCAGGCTTTCCGTGAGTGCGGTGTACCTGCCAAGGTGCAACCTATACGTGGTGGTACTGACGGCGCGCAACTCTCGTTTCGCGGTCTGCCATGTCCTAACCTCTTCGCAGGTGGAGTCAACTTCCATGGTCCTCATGAATTTGTGTCCGTGCAGGTCATGCAGAAAGCTATGGAGGTCATAGTGAAGATATGCGAGATAGCAGGCAACTACAACAAATGATACACAACTGAACAAAAAAAATAACAGGCACGCTTCACAGCGGGCCTGAATTTATTTTAAATACTAAAAAACATTATGGGTTAACGTGTCAGCAACCTGCACACCTGCACACCTTGTCCTTGCGTTGGCAGAACCGCTCGCACTGCATGCGGAGGTCATAGCCCAACAAGGTGCCGAGGATGAAATCTTCCTCTGGTGAGAGTTTGCTCAATGGTTTATCTACAAGAAAACGTATGGCATCGAGGCATTCCTTGCGACCGAAAAACAAGTTCACAGTGTTCTCGCCTGCAGGTTGCAGCAGGTAGTTGATGTCAAGATTCTCCAGTTTGCTCACCGCATAGTCCACGTAGCGGCGGTTGAAAGTATAAAGAATCATCTGCCTCACACCTTTATGATATTCGTAGATGTGGTTGGCAAGGACCTTCATTTCTATCGGCATTGTCGTCATCTCGTTTCTTGCAGTTTTATTGTTTCTTGCGGAAGCATTCCTTGCAACCGCTTCTTTTACAGTTGCAAAGTTACATCCTTTCCCAATGAGTCGCAATACCTAAAAAGTGTGGTTTGCCTTTGCAGACCTTGTGACTTCAATCGTCTGTTCTACCGAAAAGTAATTACCATCCATGCTCTTTACCATCTTGCGAGCGTTAATTGTCGTATATTCTTTCAGTTTGTAGTCATAATTTATTAACTTTGTTGCACTAAACTTATTTATGATTATGAAGACCGACATAGAGATTGCACGTGAATCGAAATTGCTGCCTATTGCCGATGTGGCAGCCCAGATTGGTATCGGCAACAATCTGCTCGAACCCTACGGCAAGTATATAGCCAAAGTGCCTTACACTACCATCGACGAGAAGAAGATGGCTGAGCACAAACTGATTCTTGTCACCGCCATCACTCCGACAAAGGCTGGCATCGGCAAGACGACAGTTTCCATAGGTCTGGCTCTCGGACTCAACCGCATAGGAAAGAAAGCCGTGCTTGCTCTGCGTGAGCCTTCTCTCGGTCCTTGCTTCGGCATGAAGGGCGGAGCTGCGGGTGGCGGTTATGCTCAGGTGTTGCCTATGGACAAGATTAACCTCCACTTCACTGGTGACTTCCATGCCATCACCTCTGCCCATAACATGATTACGGCTCTGATGGACAACTACATCTATCAGCACCGCGAGGAAGGCTTTGCCCTGAAGGAAGTGCTGTGGAAGCGTGTGCTTGATGTCAATGACCGCAACCTGCGCTACATAGTGACAGGACTTGGTGCAAAGACCAATGGCGTGACTGGCGAAAGCGGATTCGATATCACTCCAGCGTCGGAGATTATGGCTATCCTCTGTCTCGCCAAGGACGAGGCAGACCTGCGCCGAAGGATAGAGAATATATTGCTCGGCATAAAGATTGACGGCACACCATTCTATGTGAAAGACCTCGGTGTGGCAGGTGCCATATGTGTCCTCCTGCGCGATGCCATCAATCCGAACCTCGTGCAGACCACTGAGAACACTCCCGCTTTCGTGCATGGCGGTCCTTTTGCCAACATAGCACACGGATGCAATACTGTGATAGCCACAAAGACGGCGCTCACCTTTGGCGACTACTGCATCACGGAGGCAGGATTTGGTGCTGACCTCGGAGCAGAGAAGTTTATGGATATCAAATGCCGCAAGGCAGGTCTCCAGCCGTCGCTCACCATCCTCGTGGCCACCACTCAGGGACTGAAGATGCATGGCGGTGTGGCTCTCGAAGACATAAAGAAACCTAATGCTGAGGGACTGAATGAGGGATTTAAGAATCTCGACCGCCATATACACAATCTGCAGAAGTTTGGTCAGACCGTGGTCGTTTGCTTCAATCGCTATGCCTTCGATACAGATGAAGAGATGCAACTCGTGGCAAAGCATTGTCAGGATATGGGTGTAGGATTTGCCGAGAACAATGCATTCTGCGAAGGCGGTGCTGGAGCCGTGCAGTTGGCAGAACTCGTGGTGAAGACCATCGACGAGCATCCAAGCAAGCCTCTCGAATATCTCTATGACGATGATGACACCATCGAAGAGAAGATAGAAAAGGTGGCAAAGAACTATTACGGTGCCGGTAAGGTTGTGTTCAACAAGGCTGCGCAGAAGATGATACAGCGAGCCCGCGACCTCGGACTGGAGAAATTCCCAGTGTGCATAGCCAAGACCCAGTACTCATTCTCCGATGATGCCAAGAAATACGGCGTACCCGAAGGCTTTACCTTTACCATACGCGACCTTGTCATCAACACTGGTGCTGAGATGCTCGTAGCCATTGCCGGCGACATCCTGCGCATGCCAGGATTGCCTCTGCATCCTCAGGCGGAAAACATCGACATTGTGAACGGCGAGATAGAGGGACTTTCTTAGTCTATGGCTTGGAAATCTTAAATAAATGACGTAACTTTGCATTGCTTCTCTTCGCTACACGTTTCTTTTGCGAAGAAAAGCAATGCATAATGGCCCTGTAGCTTAGCTGAATAGAGCGTCAGATTCCGGTTCTGAAGGTCATGGGTTTGAATCCCATCGGGGTCACTAAATAATTCTCTATCCCACAAATACAATTATGGATATTCAGCCTATAGATATCTCATTGGCAGGATTTGTCAATGAAATAAAGACTATCATCAATGTAGCCCGTACCAATGCCATTCGAAGCGTTGATTCAAACCGCGTACAGATGTATTGGGCTATAGGCAGACTTATTGTAGAGAAAGAGCAACAAGGAAAAGAACGCGCCGAATACGGCACATACTTGATCAGGAATCTCGCAAGAGAGATAGAACCTGAGTATGGAAGTGGATTTGGAGTGCGACAATTGGAACGTTGCCGACAGTTTTATAACGTTTATCCAATTGCGTCCACACTGCGGACGCAATTGAATTGGTCGCAATACAAACTACTCATAGCCATACCAGATCCAGACAAACGAGAGTACTATGAACTGGAAGCAGTAAACGAAGGATGGACAGGTCGTCAACTGGAACGCCAAATCAACTCCATGCTATATGAACGCCTATTACTCAGCAATGATAAGGAGTCTGTGCTCGCTGTGGCGCGTAAGGAACGTATACCTGAGTCGCCTCAAGAAATTATAAAAGATCCGATGGTGTTGGAGTTTCTTGGTTTGGAACGGAAGGCTTCTTATTACGAGAAAGATTTTGAGAGTGCCATCATCTCGCATATAACTGATTTTCTGCTCGAAATGGGTAAAGGTTTCTCTTTTGTTGCACGGCAGAAACGCATTCTAATAGAAGATGACGAATATTTCGCTGACTTGGTATTCTATAACCGTTTGCTACGCTCATTTGTGGTGATTGAAATAAAGAACCACAAACTGACACACCAGGATCTTGGTCAGTTGCAACTCTATGTCAATTACTATGACCGACATGAAAAAACTGAAGATGAGAACCCTACCGTCGGAATCCTGCTTTGTACGGAAAAGAATGATACTGCGGTGAAGCTTGCTCTACCTGAAAACAATAAAACAATTCTTGCCAGCAAGTATCAGCTCTATTTGCCTACTACAGAACAGCTGATTAGTGAAATCAATGAGGTGAAGAGGTTGGCGGAAGAAAGCAAAGAGAGCGGGAAACTCTTATAGTTACCTTTATATTTGTTCTAAGGGAGTCTTCTAATCATATGCAAATAGGAGGGCATGTCTCTAATGGACATGCCCTCCTGTTTTTTTATATATGAACGGATTCAAATAGTAGGTGCAGCGTCCTCGCTGCACCCTTTCTTTCTCCTAATGTAGACTCGTTATCTGCTATTTCTTTCTCGTGATGGCCTTGATCTTATTGCAGATATCGGTGTTCTGTTGCTTGCCGATGAACTGCTGTGACTGCGGACCATAGGCAAACACGGGGACGGTGATAGGCGTGTGGTCGTTGGTGAAGTAGTAACCCACGGTGTGACCAGTCTTGTTGTCGCCGTCAACAAGTGTCAGTCCGCCCGTCTCGTGGTCTGCAGTCACGATGACGAGAGTTTCGCCATTAGAGTCGGCAAACTTGAGAGCCTCTGCCACTGTCTTGTCAAGACTGAGTGTCTCCATGATGCAACCAGGGAAATAGCGCGAGTGACCTGCATAGTCAACCTTTGCCTGTTCCACCATGAGGAAGAATCCCTTGGAAGAGAGCGACTGTAGTTTCTTTATCGACTCGTCAGTGGTGCGTGCCAGATAGTCCAGATTGTTGACATTGGCGGCAGCCCCCATTTCTTCGTCTATGCAGATCACCTTACCCTTTGAAGCGTTGATGTCGTTGATATTGCGTACGAATGAGAAACCCTTCTCGCCTAAAGCCTTCACCAAGTCGATGCCGTCGTGACGCTTCGTGAACTCGTTGATGCCACTACCGGCAAGCAGTGAGATAGGACTCTTCAACAGGTCGCGAGTGATAGCGTCGGCACTGTCGCGCTCGGTGTTGTGTGCGTAGAATACGGCAGGAGTAGCATCGGCGGCATTGCCAAGGCTAACCACCCCCACTGCCTTATCGAGAGCAGCGAAATGGTCAGAGAGTGAAGGGTTGGGCGAACCGTCCTCGTTGGCTGCTATGTGGCGATTGTTGGTCTTCACACCAGTAGCCAAAGCACTTCCTCCAGCAGCCGAGTCGGTGGTGTAGGCATCTCGTGATGTCGTTTCTGATATACCCATATGCTTCATGTTGAAGAGGGTCAGTCCACCATTGACACGTTCCGTAGCCACAGGTTGGGCAAGTCCCATGCCGTCAGCAATGATGAGGATGACATTCTTCACGGGTTTGTCTGCACCGTCGTTGAGATATGTCGGAGTGTATGTGGGCTGACGCTCTGCCAACTGCATCTTGTCGTCCTGGAATCCGCTGAAGTTGCGTGTAATCTTGTCCAGGCGGTCATTGCGTATCACCTTGTGTTCGCTCTTTGGTTTGGCACCTATCATATAGTTCTTGGTGTCCCAATTGCTGAAGAATTCACCGCAAGCGGCAGGGTGGTCGGTGTTGATGTAGTCGATGCCCATGGAGTAGAAAGTGTTCCATGCTGTTGTGCTCTCAGGCGCGCCCCAGAAGCGTATCGGTTTGCCCATGTCGTGCGCCTTTGCGATGAGACTCTCTATGGCTTCTTTCTCCTTCTTGATGATAGTTCCTTTACCGTTCCACTGGCTATAGTTGCTGAAGCAGACGCTTATCATGCCCACCTGCTTCAATTGTTCGGCAGTGTAGTTGATGTCGACATCGCCGTCGAAGGTGATGTATGAGGGATACTTGGAGAACTTGTCAGGCGAAGGTACGCGTCCTGTCACCACGATGCGGCAAGCATAGGGATTGACCGAAGGGTCGAATATCTGCGGATACTTCTTCACCTTCTCCGCAAAAGCCTTCATGTATGCATCCGTGTTGTTAGACTTTATCTCCACCATCAACTGGATGTGTGCCTCACTATTGGCATAAGGACGCCCACCGTTGAGGTTGTATACATTGATGAGAGGTTCGAGATACAGACGGTCAAAGGTGACATCATCCTTCAGGTCCTCCAGATCATGGCCAACGAGAAATTTGCCGTCCTTATAGAACATGTCGCACTCTATGGAGTAGATGTGCTGTGAGTAGGCCTCATAGAAAGGCATTGTTCTGGTGTAGTCATTGTGTGAATGCAACAGCACTGGATACTGTGCCATCGACGGCAGCGAATTGAAACTCAAGGCTGCTGCTGTCAATACTGAGAAGATACAGGTTCTTTTCATTTTCAGTTAGTTGTTTATGTGGTTATAGATATGAGTGTCTTTCCGATAGATTACCTTGGACGATGCAAAAATACAAATTTATTATTGAAATGCACAAATTAAATTATAAAGTTAAGGTTAAAAGTATGTTGCTATCCCTTTGTGGTATGACAATAATTTATTACTTTTGCGCCGTTACTAACAAAATGATAAGATAATGAATGTTATTATGCCGAAAGGCTATACTGCTATACTTGATATGCAGCAAACCGAACAGGGAATAAAACTCATCAAGGATTTCTTTCAGCAGAACCTCTCCACGGAGTTGCGTCTGCGTCGTGTGACAGCTCCTCTCTTTGTGCTCAAAGGATTGGGTATCAATGACGACCTCAATGGTGTGGAGCGCGCCGTGACCTTCCCCATCAAGGAATTGGGCGACGCCAAGGCTGAGGTGGTGCACTCGCTGGCGAAGTGGAAGCGACTGACACTTGCTGAATACAATATAAAACCAGGTTATGGCATCTATACTGACATGAACGCCATACGTGCTGACGAGGAACTCGACAACTTGCACTCACTCTATGTCGACCAGTGGGACTGGGAGGCGGTGGTTACCCGCGAACAGCGCACTGTGGCTTTTCTCAAGGATATTGTAAAACGTATATATGCCGCTATCCGCCGCACGGAATATCTTGTGAATGAGACATACCCCTCTCTGCAACCATTCCTGCCGGAAGAAATTCACTTCATCCATAGCGAGGAACTCCTCGCCATGTATCCCGACAAGACTCCAAAGGAGCGCGAGGATCTGATATGCAAGAAATATGGTGCTGTATTTATAATAGGTATAGGAGGCAAACTCAGTGACGGCAAGAAACATGACGGCCGCGCTCCTGACTATGACGACTGGAGCACTGAAGGCGAGAACGGGCTGAAGGGTCTCAACGGTGACATATTGATATGGTATCCCGTGCTCGGTCGATCCTTCGAACTGTCATCCATGGGTATACGTGTTGACAAGGAGAGCCTGATTCGTCAGCTCGACATAGAGGGCAAGCAGGAGCGTAAGGAACTATATTTCCACAAGAAACTCATTAATGGCGAACTGCCTCTTAGCATCGGCGGCGGTATAGGTCAGAGTCGTCTGTGCATGGTACTTCTGCACAAAGCACACATAGGAGAGATACAAGCAAGCATATGGCCCGAGGAAATGAGAAAGAAATGTCTCGAGGCCGGTATGCCACTTATATAATCAGTTTTTTAAGAGCTTAACACCTTAATTTATCTCCAATTCCATACGTTTGCAGAGCATGTCGAGAGGAGGACACTTCTCCTTCATCTCTGCAAACATTTCTCCCTTTGAGGGCATGCGCTTTATTTCTTCCGGCTCCGCCTGGCGCATCTCAAAGGTTATTTCCGTATTGTTGAGATTCTTTCTGAAGGTAGTGACAATCCTTCGTTCCAGATTCTTCACTTCCTTGAGGAGTATCTCGTTGTTGATGACTATCTCTATGTTGGGATAGCCCTTTATCTCAGGATGTATATTCTTCATTCGCGTGGCGAGAACCTTCAGTTCGGGAATCAGCATCATGCGGTTGCACATGGCAAACCACTGAAATTCCACTGCATCTTGGGTAAACTCCGCATTGAGCGACTGCTCAGGCTTGTCCTCCTTCTGCTCCTTCCTCCGTTGTTCTTCCTTCTTCTTCTCTTCCGCTGCTTTCAGACCTGCGAAGGTGAAGCCCAGGCTTGACAGTTTTACGCCTGTCCCTGTCGCTATGTTTTTCACCTTCGGAGTCTTGGGCTCTTCCTTTGCGTCTGTAGTCTGTAAGGATACTTTCGGTTTATTCTCGCTCGCTTGTTGTTGTCCAGACTGTGCTGCCGCGGCTACCTGCGAGGCCGCTTTCGTAGGCATCACCTTCCTGACAAGGTTCTTGAACAGGGTTTTCAGTCTCTTGGGGCTACGCCCCGCGCCGGGTGTAGCATCCTCGGGTTGCGTTATCTGCGCCACCTGTATGAGAGTCAGTTCCACGAGCAGTCGCTTGTTGGATGACTGTTTGTAGTTGAGGTCGCAAGCGTTGAGTATTTTCAGCGCTGTGTAGAGGAATGCCGATGAGCATCGTCCTGCCTGTTCCGTGAGTTTGCTCTTGCGCTGTTCCGACACCTCGAGCATCTTCACTGTCGACTGGTCCTTTGCCATCATTACGTTTCTGACGTGTGCTGCCAGTCCGAGGCAGAAGTTGTTGCCGTCAAAGCCTCGTGCTATGACGCTGTTGAGTAGCACCATGAGTTCCGGCACCTTGTTCTCTACGGCAAGGTCCACGGCACGGAAGTAATTGTCAGTGTCGAGCACGTTAAGGTCTTCTATCACCTTCTCATAAGTGATATTTCCCTGGCAATAGCTTGCCGCCTGGTCGAATATTGACAGTGCGTCACGCATACCGCCGTCAGCCTTCTCCGCTATCAGCGCCAGTGCCTCTTCTTCATATTTGATGCCTTCCTTCTCTGCCACAGCCTTCAGGTGGTTGACAGTGTTCCTCACCGTCATGCGCTCGAAGTCGTATATTTGGCATCGTGATATGATTGTAGGCAACAGTTTGTGCTTCTCCGTCGTGGCGAGAATGAATATCACGTGTGCTGGCGGTTCCTCGAGAGTCTTGAGGAACGCATTGAAAGCCGCAGTCGACAGCATGTGCACCTCGTCGATGATAAACACCTTGTAGCGTCCCACCTGAGGCGGGATGCGTGTCTGTTCCATCAGCGTCTTGATGTCTTCCACTGTGTTGTTGCTCGCCGCGTCGAGTTCGAAGATGTTGTAAGAACGCTGTTCCTCAAACGCTTTGCAACTCTCGCAACATCCGCAAGCCTCTCCCTCTGCCGTGGGATTGCTGCAGTTTATGGCTCTTGCAAATATTCTGGCGCAAGTCGTCTTTCCTACTCCGCGCGGTCCGCAGAAGAGATAGGCGTGAGCCAGTTTGCCAGACTTCACGGCATTCTTCAGTGTTGTGGTCAAGGCAGACTGCCCCACCACAGCATCAAATGACGCCGGACGGTATTTCCTGGCGGAAACTATATATTCCATTGTGATATGATTAGTATTCTTCCTACAAAGTTAATGCAAACGCGTGGAATGACAAAACCATCCGCGTCAGGACATCATTAAATTATGCTAATTATTGCCGGCGTGTAGGACATTCTTGCATTAAATGCTTACTTTTGCATAAAACAAAAAGCGTTAATGACCAAGTTTGAAGCGTTTGTGAACATAGTCGGCCATTACAAATATCTCATCACGATAGTGCTGGGAGTCTTGTTCGTAACTATACTAACCGATTATGGAATCGTAAATCTTGTGAAGCTTGATATGCAGAAGTCTGACCTTCAGGAGGAGATAGACAAGTATACCAAGCAGGCGGAGGACGCTGAAAATGAATTGCACAGGCTCAAGAGCAATCCCAATGCAGTGGAGCGTGTGGCGAGAGAACGCTATTTCATGAACCGAGAGGGAGAAGACGTGTTCGTGCTGAGCACCGACATCCCTGCAAAAGATGAAACTAATGGTAATAGAGAATGATTTCCGGTGTCTTAACACCACACAGTCCGTCCTGCTCCTTTTGGGCGGCATATTGATGGTCTGCGGTATGGGTAGCTTCGTATTTATGTTTCAGCGTCCCATAGCGTCACTTGTGTTTCTTGTCGGCGCAGTACTCTTCGCCATCATGCAGTGCCTGCAGACCTATCATGGCAGTTCGTTTGTGATACGCCGTCTCAAGGGCATCATGAACATGGCTGACCTCCTCTTCGTGCTGGCAGGAGTGCTGATGATTGACACCGAGACCCATTTCATGCGTCCCATGTTCAGCAATCAGGAGCACTATATTAATTATGTATACAATAAGTGGCTCGTTCTATTGCTTGTGGCTGTGGTGCTCGAACTCTATTCCACTCACCGCATATCGCATGAGATCAACAAGAAGAAACAACAATAATCCTGCGCGTTTTACTACACGAGAAAACAATACTATATGAAGAATATATACCTCTCACTTCTTGCCCTGGTGGCGGCGTGCCTGATGGCTTCTTGTGCCAACAGTTATAACATCGAAGGCACATCCAACATCTCGACACTCGATGGCAGAATGCTCTATCTGAAAGTTCTCAAGAACAACGAGTTCAAGAATATCGACTCTTGCGATGTCGTTCACGGACATTTCCAGTTTCATGGCAACATCGACACTGTGCGCATGGCAAACCTGTTTATGGAAAACGAGCAACTCATCCCTGTCGTTCTCGAGAGTGGCAATATCACTATCAAGGTAGACGACACGGAGATGGAGGCCAGCGGCACTCCTCTCAACGAGAAACTCTTCGCCTTCATGAAGAAGTTTAATCAGGTGACAGGTGCCCAGTCTGACCTCGTTCACCGTCACGACCAGGCCATCATGGACGGCAGCGATATGAATACTGTCATCAAGGAACTCCAACTGGAGGATATGCGCCTGTCTGTACTCGCCGACTCGCTCGTCACGGCTTTCGTGACTGAGAATTTCGACAATGTGCTCGGTCCTGGCGTATTCTTCCTCACCACTGTCAGCTATGACTATCCGCTGCTCACCCCTTGGGTGGAGGACATCATGAGCAAGGCCACAGACAAATTCAAGAATGACCCTTATGTGAAGGACTACTACGCAAAGGCGCAGGAAAACCAGCAGATAATGAATGGTATGCGTGACGTGCCTATGACACCTCCTGCTCTCGGAGCACAAGGTGCGCCCTCTGGCATCGGCAACGCTCCGACACCAAACGAATTGGCAAAACCATCGAAACAATAACACGCTATGGCAACGCTGATAAAAGGCGGCATAATTGTAAATGAAGGAAAAGAAATAAAGGCTTCCGTAATCGTCGAGGGTGACCGCATCCTCGACATTATAGATGGTCCCCATACTCCCCGTGGCATCTTCGATCGGGTCATTGATGCCACGGGGAGCTATGTTTTACCCGGTGTTATCGACTCGCATGTGCATTTCCGTGAGCCGGGCATGACGCATAAGGCGGACATCGGCAGCGAGAGCCGTGCTGCAGCCTATGGCGGCGTGACATCCTATTTTGAGATGCCCAACACTAATCCGCAGACTGTCTCGCAGGACAATCTCGATGCCAAGTTTCGTCTTGGAGCCGAGAAGAGTCATGTCAACTACTCCTTCTTTCCTGGTGCCACCAATGACAACCTCAGTTTCCTCGAGTCTCTCGACATTCACCGCGTGCCTGGCATCAAACTCTTCATGGGTTCGTCCACAGGCAATATGCTCGTAGACAAGCGACAGCAGTTGGAAGACATTTTTTCTCTCGCTGCGCGTATGGACCTTCCCCTCATGGCACACTGCGAGGACACAGAGATTATCAATGCCAACATGGCGCACTATAAGGAGATGCTCCATACGGATGATCCTGATGTGAAATACCACTACATGATACGCGATGCAAAGTCGTGCATGGAGTCATCCTCGCTTGGAGAGTCACTTGCCCGCAAGTATGGCACTCGTTTCCACATAGCCCACATCACCACAGCCGACGAACTCCAGTTGGTCGGTGGCAATATCTCTGCCGAGGCTTGTCTGCCACATCTTATGTTTACCGATGCTGACTATGATTCACTCGGCACACGCATAAAATGCAACCCTTCCGTGAAGACCGCTGCCGACCGCGATGCCTTGCGTCATGCCCTGACATCAGGAGTCATCACGACAGTCTCCACCGACCACGCCCCGCATCTTCTGACTGAGAAGCAGGGCGGTGCCGCCAAGGCCATGTCCGGCATGCCTATGGTGCAGTTCTCGCTGCCCGCCATGCTCACCCTCTCTGATGAAGGATGCCTTCCGCTCACGCAGGTGGTGCAGTTGATGTGCCACAATCAGGCGTCACTCTTCGGTGTCAGCGGTAGAGGATACATAAGAAAGGGCTACAAAGCCGACATTACCATCGTGAAGCGCTCGCCCTGGCAAGTCACCGACGACTGTGTGCAGAGCAAGTGCGGATGGACACCTTTGGCAGGACGCACACTCCGTTGGCAGGTAGTGACCACCATGTGTAATGGTCATGTGGTCTATGATGACGGCATCTTTGACGACAGTTACCGTGGAGAAGAGATAAAGTTTAGAACAGATGATATATAATTTCGGCATATCACAACTGCGTGACCTCATCGCATGGGAGTATTTCTACTATGCGTGGGGAGTGGCAAATGCCACCAGCACCGAGCAGCAACCCTTGCGCAAGGAAGCGGAGGCACTGCTCGACAAATGGGATGGCAAATGCTTCTCGCGTGCTGTCATACGCAAGTTGGCTGCAAACTCCATTGGTGACGACATCGTGACCACGGAGTTGACCTTGCCTATGCTTCGTCAGCAGTCGTCAGACTGTCTGTGTCTTGCCGATTATGTCAAACCCCAGTCGATGGGTGAGGACACCATAGGCGCATTCTCCGTCACGGTTGATGCACATATGCCCGAACTTACCTCCGACGACCCTTACACGAGGATGCTCTCGCAAGTCCTTGCCGATCGTCTTGCTGAGGCTACGGCAGAGCGAGTGAGCGAGATAATGCCCGGCATACGTCCGGCGGTGGGCTATCCCTCTATGCCCGACCTGAGCATCAACTTTCTGCTGGATAAGTTGATAGACTTCTCGTCTATAGGTGTACGCCTCACAGAGTCGGGCATGATGATTCCCCATGCGTCCATATCGGGACTCATCTTCACCAATCCCAAGGCGCACTATTTCACCGTGGGGACCATAGGTGCCGACCAACTTGCCGACTACGCCTCGCGCCGTGGATTTACTCTGGATGAGATGAAGAAATTTATCAGGAACGTTTAATCATACATATATGACATGACATTCTTATATCGTTTATATCAATTGTGCATAGTCGCTCCCATAGCGCTTGTCGCGACCGTCATCACGGCTGTTGCGACCATAGTGGGGTGCACGATAGGCAATAGCCACGTGTGGAGTTACTGGCCCGGCAAAATATGGTCGATGCTTGTCATCCGTCTGTTGCTGCTTCCCGTGAAAGTGGAGGGCAAGGAAAACATAGACAAGAAGCAGAGTTATGTATTTTGCGCCAACCACCAGGGAGCCTTTGACATATTCCTTATCTACGGTTTCCTCGGACGCAACTTCAAGTGGATGATGAAGCAGTCGCTTAGGAATATGCCCCTCGTAGGTCTTGCTTGTGAGAAGGCGGGATTTATCTTTGTGGACAACAAAAACGTGGGACACATGAAACACATGTATGAACAGGCGCGCGCCACTCTGCAGGGTGGCATGTCTCTCGCCGTGTTTCCCGAGGGACGACGCACGGAGACAGGTAAGATAGGAGTCTACAAGCGTGGTGCCTTCATGCTCGCCGACGAACTCCAGTTGCCCGTAGTGCCGTTGACCATCAATGGTTCCTATGAGGTGATGCGCCGCCAAAACGACTGGCATTGGGTGCGCCGTCACCGACTGAGTCTCACCATCCACAAGCCCATCTTCCCGATAGGGCAGGGAGCGGAAAACGTACATTATCTTGCAGAACAAAGCAAGGCTGCCACTATGACCGCCTTGGATGAAAACAACAAATGAAAAAACCAACTACCATGTCCGACAGTATAGTAATCATACCCACCTACAACGAGATAGAAAAATTGAGAAGATAATCCGTGCCGTGTCATCTCTCGACAAGCAGTTTGACATCCTCATCATCGATGACGGTTCGCCAGACGGTACGGCAGATGTCGTGAAGCGTCTTATGGCAGACGAGATGAAGGGGCGTCTGTTCCTCATCGAGCGCTCTGGCAAACTCGGTCTTGGCACTGCGTATATTGCAGGTTTCAAGTGGTCGCTTGAGCATGACTATGAGTATATCTTTGAGATGGATGCCGACTTCAGCCACGACCCCAATGATCTGCCTCGTCTCTATGATGCTTGTGCCAAAGAGGGCAATGACGTGGCCATCGGTTCGCGCTATGTCACTGGTGTGAATGTGGTCAACTGGCCTATCGGTAGAGTCCTCATGTCATATTTCGCGTCCAAGTATGTGCGCATCGTTACTGGCTTCAAGGTGCACGACACCACTGCCGGATTCGTCTGCTATCGCCGTCGTGTGCTCAAGACTATCGAACTCGACAAGATTCGTTTCAAGGGCTATGGTTTCCAGATAGAGATGAAATACACCGCCCATAAGATAGGTTTCAAGATAAAGGAGGTCAGCGTGGTGTTTGTCAACCGCCGCGAAGGCACGAGCAAGATGTCGGGTGACATTTTCGGTGAAGCCTTCTTCGGTGTGATGCGTCTGCGCCTTGACGGTATGTTCAGAAAATATCCAGCCATTGCCGAATGATGGATATCAAAGACCTGAAGGAACTCTACGGACGCGGCAAACAGATACAAGGACTTGACAAGACTCTCGCTGACGAGTCCATAAAGACTGTCTTCCTCAAGGGCGTGATCGCCTCTGCCATGCCTGTGGTGGTGGCTTCGCTCTGTCATCACCGGAGTGCGTGCTTCTTCATTATCATGCCCGACGAGGATGAGGCTGGCTATACATATAATGATCTCTGCCACCTTATGGGTGAGGACGATGTGCTGTTCTTTCCGTCGTCTTATAAGCGTGCGGTAAAGTATGGTCAGCAGGATGCCGCCAACGAGATAC
>CAVKNF010000002.1:0-42445 GCA_963657415.1 bacterium
ACTTCACTCTCCGATACAAATTCAACTCCTCACGCAACAAATACAAAGGAACGGGAGCTGGAACAGAGGAAATAAACCGCCTGTGACGGGTGTCCCGGCACTGGCAGTTCAAGTTCCGCTTCCTCTGACAGGAACTATTTTGTCTGGGAGACAATCCGCACGGTTGTAGTGCCATGCACCCGTGTCACCGCCACCTCGCTATACCTGACATCACGTGTCCATATCAGCGTTCCGTTGTATGTCACACTCTGTTTGCGGGGATACCAACGCTCGTCTATCAGAATATAGCTGTAAACTGTGGTTATCTTGTCCGTCTCGCCCCCGATATGGATATATGTATCACATGAGGAAGTTCCGTCACCCCACAATTTAGGCTCATACAGGCAGGCATTACCATTGTCATCCCTGACAATCATATCTCTTCCTCCGCCATACTGAATGATTTTTTCCTTGACTGAAGAAGAGTCTTTTTGCAGTTTCTGAATGGAATCCGCGGAAATCTCCGTCCTTGCCATCACAGGCCATGTACTTCCGTCATCGAATTCCACCATGTTTTTCCCCTCGGCATCATAATAACGTATGCCTATCTCGCCCGTTATGGTGAAAACACCCGTAGGGGCGGTAGAGTACTCATCCTCCGTATAGTCCCCGCAGGAAGATGCCAGCAACACGCTGCCCAACAGGAAAAACGCGCTTATCCATTTCAATCGCCTCATATTCTATAAAAATTATGGGATTTTCATTCCGAAAACCCAGCTTGTCATCATTTTGTATTGTGCTACAAAAGTAATGATTTTATCGTAATTTTGTATTCCATACTACCGAAACACATTCATGAAAAGTCCCTTTTCCCTCCACCGAATCCTCCCCGTCCTTCTCCTGCTGCCGCTCCTGACAGGATGCAAAGACACCACCAGAACCAGCGAAACCGCACTAAGACACGCACAGACTGACCTCCCCATCGACGATAGCCTGTGCCAGAGAGTTGCCAGATACATACTGAGAAAAAACTGGGACGAGAGACTGGCGTTGTATATCTACGACATTACAGCGGAGAAAGCCGTATATGAATACCGCAAAGACTCCCTCATGCCTCCCGCATCCTGCATGAAACTACTCACGGGAATCACTGCCATCAAATTGCTCGGCCCGCACTTCCCTTTCCATACCCGCCTATACACCCATGGAAATATCGGGAACGGCACACTGCACGGCGACATTGTCATCTCAGGAGGGCTTGACCCCATGCTCACAACCACCGAGTTGTCCGCACTCCTCCAGAACCTCCGCACTTGCAACATCCGCTCCGTCACAGGAAAAATCATTCTGGATCTGGATGTAGAGGACATGCCCTCTGACGAGGAACATTGGATTCCGGGAGACCTGAAGAGAAACAAATATGGTCTTTTCTTCCAAGGAAAGAAGCGGATAGAGCAGGAGATTAAATCCATACTGCATACCCAGGGTATAGATTTCGCAGAGAAAAATATCACATGGGCGGAAATCCCGAAAGGCTCGCACTGTATCGGAGCTGTCAAGACACCCATTAAAGACCTGCTGATGAGCATGTGGAAAAACAGTGCCAACGAAAGGACAGAAAGTCTGCTTTACGCCTTGGGGAAATACAGCGGACACCGTGACTCTCTCCGGCATTACGGAATGGCATATCTGCAACGTTTCATCCACGAGGAACTGGGAAGAGACAGCACCTCGTACCGTCTCCACGACGGATGCGGCATGTGCGTGCACAACGCCCTCTCCCCCGCCCTCCTTGTAGATCTGCTCCGTTACGCCTGCCAGAACAGGGATACATACCACATCCTGCTGCGCACCCTCCCCAAAAGCGGAGCGGACGGAACGCTCATCTACAGGATGCAGAATCCGCATACCCACAAACGAATCCTTGCCAAGACAGGAACGCTCACCAGAGAAAACGGTGTCAGCACCCTTTCCGGCTATTTCATGGACAGGCAGGGGCATCTTCTCTGCTTCTCCATCATGAACAAACACATTCCCGTGGCAGACGCACAACTGTTCCAAGACAAACTTTGTGCGGAATTTCTGGAGAAAAAGGAGAGCCGGATGCAGTAAAGAAACACCAGGTCTCCGCCCCTGCCCCCGCAGAAAACGAAGAGTTCCGATTTCTTTTTGAGAAATCGGAACTCTTCTCAGGGTGCCCGGTGGGACTCGAACCCACGACATTCAGAACCACAATCTGACGCTCTAACCAACTGAACTACGGGCACCATGAAAAGTGTTACCTTTGGTGGCTTTCTTGAAACCGAGTGCAAAGGTACACCTTTTATTTCTAACTACCAAACTTTGGTGATAGTTTTTGCAAATTTATTTTGCAGGTGCTGCAGGAGCAGGTGTCTCTGCATTTGCATCAGCAGCAGGAGCAGCGGCATTTGCCTTTGCGTTAGCAGCAGCGCCTGACTGAGGATTTGCGTCAGCACCAAACTTAGGTGTTGTCACAGGGTTGGTCTTCTCTGTCTGAGGAGTAGCACCCTCGAATACGCTCTGGTCAGAAGAAGCCTTAGGAGCAACATAAGCGCAAGCGATGCTTATGATAACCAATGCTGCGGCGAGTGACCATGTGGCCTTCTCCACGATGTCAGTAGTCTTGCGTACGCCAAGAACCTGGTTTCCGCTTGAGAAGTTGGAAGCCAGACCGCCTCCCTTGCTTTCCTGGATTAATACGATGCCAATGATGAGGATGGCAACTATCACCATGATAATAACTAAAAGTGTGTACATCTTATTATTATATTATTTGTTTACACGTGTTTATTTTCTGC
This sequence comes from bacterium, assembly GCA_963657415.1. Taxonomy (GTDB): domain Bacteria; phylum Bacteroidota; class Bacteroidia; order Bacteroidales; family Bacteroidaceae; genus Prevotella. The sequence continues at coordinate 2,799 of CAVKNF010000002.1, forward strand.
CGTGATTATGCGATTTTGCCTTGATTATTTTCTCAAGGAAACGCATTTGGTCTGCAAAGTAAGTATTTTTTTTCGAATTATTCAAATTTAACTGACTAATAATTTCCAATGCCTTGGAATAATTGCCTTGTTTGATGTAAATCTTGGCAAGATTCTCCGTATAGTAGCCTTCTCCGAGTTCATCGCGGTCATTCTCAAGTTGCACCTCGTTATGAGGGGCATCTGTGGATTCTTCGGGTAATTCGTTGAGCGTTATCTTGCCTCCGCTCTTGCCGAGGAAGTTGTCGATGATGCTCGTGGTGGCAGTCTCTGTGGCCGATGTATCCTCCTCGTCATCGTCCTCTGCTGCGGCGAGCATATATGACACATAGTCCACTGTAGCATCGGCAGCAGTGGGCTTTCGGTGTTTCTTCTTCGGTTCTGGTTCCTCTTCGGGGATGGTTTCTAGAAAAGAGTCTATGAGCGAGTCTGTACGGTTGGTGCCCGTCACGGTGACTTTTTTCTCTGGTTTTGTCAGCGAGTAGTGGCGTGCTTCCACTAGCTGAAATAGTTTTGTGCGGTCGGTGATATAGAAGGCAGCACGTCGCAGTTCTTCGTCGAATGAAGGGTCATGGAGCAGATACATGTTGTGCAGCATCAGCAGGCGAGCCGACTGATGATAGGGGTAGAGAGCCACGTAGCTGCGCAGGTCGTAGAGCGTGTCCCTGTTGAGTTGTTCTGGATGTTGTATGTATCTGTTGAGTTCCATTTCTTACCAATTGGCCACTGTGGCATTGAATATCTGGTCGCATAGTTCTTCCACCATCTGTGTGACGAGTTCTTCCTGTACGGATGCGAGGCTCTGTGTTGTCTCGTAGGTGGCGCTGGCAGTAAACTGGCGTTCGAAGTTCTCGCTCTTGTTGTAGGCGTTCTCAAATCTTACGTTCACCGTCATCGATAGTTCGGTCTGTGCAGAATAGCCTTCTGATGACACCGACTTGTTGCGCTGTGTATACTGCGTTATCTCGCCCTCTATCTTCAAGTCGCCGTTGCGCTTCACCTGTATGAGTTTCGTGTGCGAGGCAAACTGGTCTTTCAACTGGTTGTTGAAGAGCGGTGCCATAGGTCCCCACACATATGAGGCGCGGATGGGGAAGTCCGCTATCTGTATGGTCTTTGTCTTGCTGTAGTCGATGCTTGCGCCATTAAACTTGTAACCCTCGAATGCGCATCCCGTGCACAGTAATGTTACTGCGCAGATTGCCGACAGGCAAAGAATGGATTTCTTTAGGTTCCTGATGATGCTCATGTGTGGATGTCAGTATATCTTTGGATTATGCGTTATTTGATGTCAAACTCCTTGAGCCTGCGATACAGTGTGCGGTCGGAGATGCCCAGTTCCTCGGCAGCCTTCTTGCGGTTACCGTCGTTTTTCTCCAGAACCTTCAACAACGCCTGGTGGTTGAGTTCCTTTAGATTCATACTCTGCATCTCCTGCACCTCCACAGCATCGAGAAAGTCCGGTTTCTCTTGCTTGTGGTGCTGGTCGTTGCTCTTGGGCAGATTATATAGTCTCTCGTCGGTAGGAGTGTTGAATCCCTGTGCGCCGGCGAGTGACCGTTGTTCGTTTATCTGTGTGCGCAGCGACTTCACTTCCGCCTTCAGAGTGTCGACATTCGACTTCATGTCTATCAATATCTGATAGAGCATCTCGCGCTCGTTGGCATAGGAGTGGTCACCTTGCGAACCGATAGTAGCCAGTTGCATGCTCTCTGTGTCTACCGGTATGAACTGCTTCAGAGCCTCTGCATCAATGTTTCTTACTGATGAGAGTACTGAAATCTGTTCGGTGATATTCTTGAGTTGTCGCACATTTCCAGGCCACTTGTAACTTGTCAGTATGCGCTTTGCGTCATCGGTGAGTTGAATCTTCGGCATGCGATAGCGCTCTGCCATCTGCAAGGCAAAGAGACGAAACAACAATGCTATGTCGTCACCACGCTGACGCAATGGCGGCACCTGAATGGGAATGGTATTCAGACGATAGTACAAGTCCTCGCGGAAACGCCCTTCGCTGATGGCTTTCTGCATGTTGACATTCGTGGCTGCCACTATTCTGACGTCAGTCTTCATTATCTTCTGACCGCCCACACGGATGTATTCGCCAGTCTCCAGCACACGGAGCAGTCGCGCCTGCGTTGCCATAGGCAGTTCTCCCACCTCGTCGAGGAATATTGTGCCTTTATTGGCTACGCCGAAGTAACCTTCGCTTTCACCTATAGCACCCGTAAACGACCCCTTCTCGTGTCCGAACAGTTCGCTGTCAATAGTGCCCTCAGGAATGCTTCCGCAGTTGATGGCAAAGTATTTCTCCTTTCTGCGAGGAGAATTGTCATGGATGATGCGCGGGAAAATCTCCTTGCCCACACCACTTTCGCCGACGACAAGAACCGACAGGTCGGTAGGTGCGACCTGCAGCGCCACGTCGAGTGCGCGGTTGAGAGCATCGCAGTTGCCCACGATGTTATAGCGCCGCTTAATGTCCTGCAGTTTGCTGTTGTCCATTGTCTTCCTTTCTCTTTGGTATTGCGAAGCGCATCTTCTCGCCACTGTCAGGACGCTCGCGATAGAGTTTCTGTAGCGGATTGGCTGTCGGTTCGTCAAACTCCTTGCGGAAACGGCAAGTGTCGATGGCCTGATATATGGCATTGCGCATCAATGACTCGTCGGCAAGACCCTTGCCGGCAATGTCGCCATGCGGGTCGCTATTGATGATGACACACACCTCAGGCATGCCTGACAACAATACAGTGCTGCCCTCTTCTGGTGTAAGACTGCTGATGGACAGTATGCCTGCAAAGGCACAACTGTCATTGCTGTCGGTGAAATCTTTGGCACAATAAGGACCGAAAGCCTGTATTCCTTCATTGGTCAGGGCTGACAGCGCCGTAGTGATGATGTCCTTCCTGTCATCGATGGTGTCGGTGAGTACGGCTATGCGCGGATTGGATATGCGGAAGTCACGTCTGAGTGACTTGTGCAGTGTGCGTATCCTGTCGGCTATGGCATTGCTGTCGGCGGCTTCCTTGCTGTCCGCATCCATAAACATCGTCTTTGATGACCTGCCTGTGTAGACCTCAAACGCAGAGTTCTCGGAGGCAAGTGCTGTGGATATGTATTTCGTGTCGCCCACAAAACTGACGTTCTCTGCATTGAATGCCTCGCGCTTCATGGGTGAGCATACCAGTGCATCAAACTTCTTGGCGTGGATATCATTGACGGATTTCTCGAGTGCCTCTATCGCCGAGGCTACCGATGTTTCGGTGGAAGCACCAAACTCCACGCGCGAGTTGCCTTCAGAACATTTCACCACGTTTATCTTACCGTCCTCGGCATCCTCTGCCTTGTCGATGAAATTAAACTGACACTGCAGTCCGAGAGTCTTCGCGTGGAATATGGCGGCCTTACGCGAACCATATATAATAGGTATACAGATATCCATCATCTCCGGTTCGGCGAAAGTCTTCATTATCATCTCGTAGCCCGTGCCGTTGATGTCGCCCTGAGTTATCGCTATTTTAATCTTGTCGTTATCCATTGTTCTGTGTTCTAAACATCAGTTTCTCCTTCGCTGCCGTTGTGAGCAGTCCGCAAGCGGCATATATGTCCTGTCCGCGTGAAGCCCTGATGGTGGTGTTAATGCCATGATTGTTGAGATAGTCGCGCAGTGACTCCATGGTCTTGTCGTCTGCTCCCTTGAGGTCCACTCCCGGTATCTGGTGGAAGCGTATGAGGTTGACTCTGCAGTCGAGGTCTTTGAGCAGTCGCACTATTTCGCGTGCATGCGTCATAGTGTCGTTGGTGCCGCCGAAGACGATGTATTCAAATGTCAGGCGGCGCTGGTGAGAGAAGTCATACTGCTTCATCAGGTTCACGATGTCGGTGATAGACATCTGCCTCTCTGCCGGCATCATCATGGCGCGCTGTTCGGGTATCGGCGAGTGCATGCTGATAGCTACATGGCAGTCGCTCTCGTCGAGAAAGCGCTGTATCTTGCCCTTCAGACCCACGCTACTCACAGTGATGCGCTTCGGACTCCAAGCCAAACCATAGTCAGCCTTGAGAATCTCCGTCGCCTTGAGCACGTTGTCAAGGTTGTCCATCGGTTCGCCCTGTCCCATAAACACCATGTTGGTGATGCTCTCTATCTCTGGCAGAGCGTAGAGTTGATTGAGAATGTCGGTGACAGTGAGACTACCCTCAAACCCCTGCTTGCCAGTCTGGCAGAACAGGCAGTTCATCTTGCATCCCACCTGACACGACACGCAGAGCGTGGCGCGGTCATGGTCGGGGATATACACAGTCTCCACTTGCTTTCCGCTTTCGGTAGGGAAGAGGTATTTCACCGTACCGTCCTTTGACCGCTGGGCGTCAGCATGAGGCATGATGCCCACGGTGTAACTCTCCGAGAGTTTCTGCCTGTTGGCAAGCGAGATGTTTGTCATCTCGTCAATGCTTGCCACATGTTTCTTGTATATCCACGTGGCCATCTGCCCGCCGGTGAAGGCAGGCATGCCAAGCGATACAGCCAAAGCAGTCAGTTCGGCCTTGGTCAATCCTAAAAGTGGTTTCTTCTCTGTCACGTCACACATCATTCTTTCGCTAAAGGCGTGTTATGGAAATTCTCCGCCTAAAGCGCAAAGTTACGAAAAATCCCACAATAATCATGTCTTTATATACGTTTTTTAGTATCTTTGCAGTATGGATACAATGGAATTGAGCGACTTGGAAATATTCACTTCCTATGGCTCTTTGATTGATGCCGCATGTGCAGATAGCCTTGCCGGCAAGTGGGTAATGCTGGTTACAAAACCGGATGTCGCATTTGGATATAACGCCGAGCGAAGAATGGTGCAGGTGGCAGAGAATACTGGCGCGGCACTGCTCTATAGTGACTACTGGAAGATTGAGGCGGGCGAACGGCATTCACATCCGGTCATAGACTGGCAACTGGGAAGCATCCGCGATGACTTCGATTATGGCAGTGTCACGCTTATGGACAGCCGACTGGTAAAGGAATTCTCCCAGATCGAAGAATCCGGGAAGTATGAGTATGCCGGCATCTATGCCTTGCGGCTTTTCCTCGGCAGGAAGGGGCTGGTGTTTCATCTCAACGAATATCTCTACACCGAGAATGAAACCGACCTGAGAAAGAGTGGCGAGAAGCAGTTTGATTATGTCGACTCCAAGAATCGTGCCGTGCAGGTGGAATATGAAGCCGCAGCAACGCACCATCTTGCTGAAATAGGCGCGCTTGTAGACATTGCCAAGCGCAAGACTCCCGACTTCTCTATGGGCAACTTTGATGTGGAGGCATCGGTAATAATTCCAGTCAGAAACCGTGTGCGCACTATCGCGGACGCTGTGAAGAGTGCCCTCTCGCAAGAGTGCAGTTTTGATTTCAATGTGATAGTCGTCGACAATCATTCCACTGACGGTACGTCTGATATACTGCAACAGTTAGGTCGTGAGAATGATAGACTGAAGGTGATAACGCCCGAGAGAGAAGATCTTGGCATAGGAGGTTGCTGGAACGAGGCAGTGAACTCTGTCCACTGTGGCAAGTTTGCTGTGCAACTCGACAGCGACGACATATATTCTTCCCCCGCAACACTGCAGACCGTGGTGGATGCCTTTTACAAAGAAAAGGCGGCCATGATAGTGGGTTCTTACCGCATATGCAACTTCGATCTCGAGACTCTGCCGCCAGGACTAATAAAGCATGATGAATGGACCGATAGCAATGGTGCCAACAATGCCTTGCGCATCAACGGACTTGGAGCGCCGAGAGCATTCTTTACGCCCGTGTTTCGTGAACTGCAGATGCCCAACACGAGTTATGGCGAAGATTATGCCATGGGCTTGGCAGTGTCAAGGCAATACAAGATAGGACGCATTTATGACGAACTCTATCTCTGCCGACGCTGGGAGGGCAACTCTGACGCGGCATTGTCGGTAGAAAAGGTAAACAGCAATAATCTCTATAAGGATAGAATCAGGACAATAGAGATTATGGCAAGAAAGAAGATGATGAACTGATGGAAAAGGAATTCTTGCAGTCGTTTTTTGACACGCAACTGGCCGAATGGCCTGAGTGTGCAAAGAGATATGACGACCTCTCGAAGGCTCGGCATAAGACCGTAGATATTGACGGTCGTGAATATCAACTCGTGTTTAATCCTGCCCGCATGGCTTCGGCAAAGGCCAATGTGGACTCTGGCAAGATAGAGCGTCCCTGCTTCCTGTGCCGCAGCAACCGCATGGAGGTGCAGAAGGACATCCTGTTGACACCCGATTGTAGCGACAACAAATATCAACTCTCGGTTAATCCGTTCCCCATTCTCACCAACCATTTCACCATCATCAGCGACATTCACTGCCGTCAGGAGATGACTCAGGAGCGTTTGTGTGACATGGCTTACATGGCTAAGGAGATGCCCGGCTATCTTGTCTTCTTCAATGGAGCGTTGGCAGGAGCGTCTGCCCCCGACCATTTCCATTTCCAGGCAGTGCCACAACATCTCGTGCCATTGACATCATGGAGCAACACCGTGAAACTCGATCTCGGCGTGCAGGTGGGCAATGCCGATGAGGTGAAGATAGACTTCCGCAGGTCGGACAATATGAATATACTCTGCTGGAACACTCCCGAGGGATTGTGCTGGTGGATAGTGGGACGTCACAAGCACCGTCCTTCGCAATATTTCGAGGAGGGCGATGCTCAGGTCATCATCTCCCCGGCATCGCTGGAGTTTGCCGGTGTGGTGCCTCTGCCGCGTGAGGAGGATTATGAGAAGATGGATGCCGCTCTGCTTGGCGACATCATCTCGCAGTGTCGCGATGCCGAACCGTTGGTGGATGTCGGCATAGGCAAGGCTGACATGAATAAGACCGACAATGCCGACGGCACTTTCACTCTCGACAATGTGCGCATAGGTATCGGTTTTCATTGGGACCAGCACCGACGCTTCACCTATGAGGGTCAACTTGTAAACCGACTTAATGTAGAGAATAACGAAATGTGGGCTGTCGACAGACTCCCCGTGGAGCGCTATCTCTTGAGTGTCATCTCATCAGAGATGTCTGCCACAAGCAGTCTGGAGTTGCTCAAGGCTCATGCCGTAGTTTCCCGCAGTTGGCTCATGAGGCAGATAAGGATGAAGAGTCCCCTATATATAAATAATGTATATAAGGAATCGCCCGCCAATGACAATGCATGTGATGAGGACGAGGTCATACGTTGGTATGATTCCCATTCCCACTTGTCTTTCGACGTGTGTGCTGACGACCACTGTCAGAGATACCAGGGCATATCCAAAAAGATGAACCCCGTGGTGGCTCAGGCCATCGAGGAGACTCGAGGTGAGGTGCTCACATATGACGGCGAGGTTTGCGACGCACGCTTCTCAAAGTGCTGTGGCGGAGTGACAGAGGAATACAAATACTGTTGGGAAAACATCGAAGTGCCTTATCTGCAAGCCGTTCCCGACACAAGACCTGACGGCAGCGTATTCTGCGATACTCATGACAAGGAAGTGCTGCAACAGGTACTCAACGACTATGACCAGACCACAGCCGACTTCTATGAGTGGGATGTGGAGTATACGCAAAGCCAGTTGAGCGAACTCTTGGAGCGCAAACTCCATCTCGGCATAGGCACCGTGGAGTCTATGGAGCCCCTTGAGCGTGGCAAGAGCGGACGTATCAGCAGACTCCGAATAGTAGGTTCCGAGCGTACTGTCGTCATCGGCAAGGAACTGGAGATAAGGAAAGGTCTCAGCGAGACCCATCTCTACTCGTCGGCATTTAGCGTCATAGTGGCTTATGATGACAATGGCGACAAACTCTTCCGTCTGCATGGACGTGGTTGGGGACATGGAGTGGGGATGTGCCAGATAGGTGCCGCCGTGATGGGAGCCGAAGGCTATGACTACAAGACAATACTTTCACATTACTACAAAAACGCACAGATAAAGAAGATATGGTAAAAAGAATGCTTTCCAATCCCTGGGCATGGGTTCCTTCGCTCTATTTCGCCGAAGGCATGCCCTATGTGGCCGTGATGACCATCTCGCTCGTTCTCTATAAGCAGTTGGGACTTTCCAACACAGACATCACCCTCTACACCTCGTGGCTCTATCTGCCATGGGTGATAAAACCCCTGTGGAGTCCTTTCGTTGACATCATACGCACCAAGCGTTGGTGGGTGGTGATGATGGAGTTGCTCCTCGGAGCCGCATTGGGCGGTGTGGCATTCACCATCCCTACATCCTTCTGGTTGCAGGGCACGCTTTTCTTCTTCTGGGTGATGGCCTTTGCCAGTGCCACCCACGACATAGCCGCCGACGGCTTCTATATGCTCGGACTTTCAGATCATGACCAGGCATGGTTTGTCGGCATCAGAAGCACCTTCTATCGCTTTGCCACAATCTTCGGTCAGGGAGTGCTTGTCATGATAGCAGGCAATCTGCAGGTCATATTCCGCAACTCCATAACTTACTCCTGGAGTCTTGTCTTCTATGGCATAGCAGGACTCTTCATCGCCCTTTGGGTATGGCATGGCACGATATTGCCACGTCCAAAGTCAGACGCACCTCGTCGCGGCATCAATGCACGCAGCATATGGATGGAATTTCTGCGCACTCTCTACACCTTCTTTAGCAAGAAGCAGGTGGTGGTGGCTCTATTGTTCATCCTCTTCTATCGCATGCCTGAGGGATTGCTGTCAAAGGTCAGTGCACTCTTCCTTATCGATGCTGCCCACAAGGGCGGACTCGGCTTGTCGCCCCAGGAATATGGTTTCGTACAGGGCACGGTAGGTGTCATAGGACTGACTCTCGGAGGTATACTCGGCGGTATGGCGGTGAGCAAGGACGGACTGAAGAAATGGCTCTGGCCTATGGTCATGGCTATAACGCTGCCCGACTTGGTATATGTATACCTCTCGTTTGCATTGCCGTCAAGTCTTGCCATAATCAATGTGTGCGTGTTTGTAGAGCAGTTTGGCTATGGTTTCGGCTTCACCGCTTATATGCTCTACCTTATTTATTATAGCCAGGGCGAATACAAGACATCCCACTATGCGCTTTGCACGGCATTTATGGCCTTGTCGATGATGATTCCAGGACTCTTCGCAGGAGCCTTGCAGGAGGCTGTGGGCTACCGCATGTTCTTCATCATCGTGTGCTGCTTCTGCATAGTCACCTATCTCGTCAGTCTCATCGTGAAGGTAGACCCTAACTACGGAAAAAAGGTAAATGAAGAACAAGTCACGCAAGAGTGACTCTTTCAAGTGAGGATTTCTTATACGCACATAGTGGCGTATAAGAAATCCAACACCTCTTTTGCAGGTTTCTTTAATTTGATAATAGGGTCTATAAAATACAATGTGCCGTCTTCCTTACAAAGTACATTGTCTCCTAAATTCGTAACGTCTGTTATGGCGTAGTATTCATTGCCATAAAAGTATTTGTCCTCCTTTGATAGTTTGAGAATCTTGAGTAGATAATCGTCTATCATCTTTTGTGACGGAACTCGAAACATAGAAGGGATGTTTGCTTGCTGCAACACTATCCTTATGCCTTTTGCATCTTCTGAGAATCCGATAAAGTGATATCTTGTTGACGGAAACAATATATTGTGTATGAGATGCTCGTAAATAATGTCTTCGGGCTTAGTATTTTTCATCGGGGCTTTAGCAAACGGTGATTTCATCTTCGTATAAGTCTTTGCGTCCGTGCTCAAAAACACAATGCTTTCGCCCGTTGGAGTCATACGTCTATTGCCGAACCGATACCATTCTGATTCGGAAATATAAAGGTGGTTGTCTTTTGCAATCTTTATCAACCGATTACATTCCTCTTCCTCTGCATCTCTCGCGCTTTTCCCGTTATCTCCATGTCGTTCAGAGGGTAGCCCAACCTCAAACACTCGTATATCGCTTCTGTCGCTATCTGCCTGTATTTTTTGCTCACGCTCATAACATACTGGAGAGCGGTCTGACCGCTTACCAAATATATGGTCGACAATCTTTCTTCCATAATTCATGTTTCCTATGCTGTAATGACCGCAAATTTAGTCATTTTATATGAATAACCAACCAATTCTACCCCATTGTTTCCTATATTTTGCAATATTGTATGCTTGGCATGTGACTGAAAAATATTTTTGCCGTTTCGTGTTTATATATTACCTTTGTATAATAGTAGGTGGGTTAAATAAGAACCCACCAGTAAGAAAAAACAATGATGGTTATGAAGAAAATACTTGTTGCGTTTGCTGTGGCGATGCTTGCATGCTCATGCTCCACAAGCCAGTCGTCACTCAACAGTCTGAGAAGTGTGGTCAACGATGCCCGTCAAAACGGTCAGGACTACACGGTGAAGGAATGGAAGAAGTCTTCGCAGAAATATTACAAGGCTGACAAGAAGGTGCTCGGATATGCACTAAAGAAATCGTATACTGCAAGCGAACTTAAGGAGATAGGTACGCTCAATGCCGACTATGTGGCCGCTTGCTCATCGTCGGCAGCCGCAGCCTCTGTCAACACAGCCTTGACGGTGAAGGGCATCTACAGTGGAGTCATGGACCGCTTTAAGTCATCAAAGGATACCTACAAAGACGCCTTGAAGCAGATAGAGAGCATCTTCGGCATCGGACAGTGATGCCGAAGATGCTTGCTTCCTCTATATGGAGAATATGGCAGAAGCCAAGATCTCACGCGGACGGTATTCTGTAATAGAATAAGAATATCCAAGTGTTGAGAAACTCTTGTATTCGCGTTTGTTCTCTCCCCATAGATTCTTGCATGTCAGCATAAGTTCCACGACTTTCGTCTTATAGGAGAGTTGTGCCTCGGAATATATGTTGAAACTCACAGAACCGTCTTTACTGTGACTACAGTCGTTACTCATCTTTAATTGCCAATTGCCAGGTTGGAAATAAATGTTGAGCCTGTGCCGAAAACTTCTGTATGTTTGGTCTTTCATCCCTTTCATCACCGATTGCTGTGTGCTTTGGGCGTAAGATGTGTTTTCTTCAAAATAGAACCATTTGGCAGGACGCATGCTTGCCGAGAATGTCAGTTCCAGCGTGCGGCTTCCGCTTCTTACCTTTGCCGCATTCCTCATTATGTCATAATGGGAGATGCTATATGAAGAGTAAATGCTGAGTTTCGTTCGCATAGGGCGAAGGAAACAGTCCACATGCCCGGAAAAGGAATTGCTCATGGATTTGCTGTCTTTGCCTACATTCTCGCGGATATAGACTCCATTCTCAACACGACTTTCATACAGGTGATTGAAACGTCTTTGGCTAAAAAAGTAGCCACAGCCATATGACAGTCCGTAACCTGGCAATGTGTAGTTGTAAGACATGGAAACGTGGTCGCTGGGACTATGCTCAAATTGCCCTGTTCCGGAAGAAGCAGTATTGTAGGATGTGTATATCCTCAATGGATTGAGACTATAGAATCCGCTTTGACTGAAACTATGCGAAAGGTTCATCAGAAACAGACTGTATGTGGACAACTTCCAGTTGACATTGGCAGAGGGAGTATATTGCAACCTGTTGTCTTTGTCAAGTTCATAGGATGCATATATCCATGCAAATTCATTGTTCAGCGATATTCTAAAATTCTTATAGCGATATTTTGTACTTATTCTTAGTGCCACATCGTTCTTCCGATAACGCATCCATTGCAAAGTGTCATTGTAACTTACAAATTCACGCTTGAAATCCAAATTGTGTGACAATGACAAGTCCAGATTGAAATGCTTTCCGATGGAATTCCCGTAAGTCACCCTATTGCTCATCGTAAAAGAATTGATATTCACTTCTTCATATTGACCATTATAAAGAAGCAATGTTCCTGGCAAATACGTGTAACTAATGCTAGAACTTGCATTCATTGTCTTGTCCTGTTTCCCGGAAGAGTTGATAGAGAAAGAATTGCTGATTCCTCGTTTATGAGGCTTTACGTCCTCGCGCAGAATTCTATTGTTCAGAGTTGTGGCGGAATTGGAATGATTGTATGTCAACACTCCATCCAAATTCTCATGGAGAAAGAATTTTGCAGAGTTGAGTGTATAATCGACATTTGCCCGCCATTCATTTTTATATGCAGCGGCCTCCCTTTTCTGTGTGACAATAGAATTGTTTGCATCATCCAGATAACTATACTCGCTATAACTGTCAGATGTCGATTTGTCTTGGATAGTGGAAACTATGGCTCTCAGGTCTCTATCGTCATCCAATGACTTATATGCATTTATTGCCACCAGGTGACTATTGTTAAAACCTTGCCGTCCTTCTCCTGCAACCCCGATGTTTTGAAGCAGACCGCTGTCGGACATATCGCTGGCCATGCCTCCCAATTCGCTTGATATATTCTCTCCTATATTGTTGTGTTTGTAAATGGCCAGAAACTGAATATTCTTGTTAAGATACATCTCCACAAGTCGGGCCTTGCGCATCCATACCATAGGCTTTTGCAGAGACATTCCACTGCCTAGTTCTGCAGTTCCCGTCCAAACATTCTTTGCATTCTCGTTCATCACGATATTGATGGCTGCAGACTCGCTGAAAGTTTTTCCCCGTAAAGATTTTATAGGTTGGTGATTGCGCAACAGTTGTATGCTGTCCACCTTGTTGGCAGACAGGTTCTTGCTCAAGAGGGCATAGTCTCCGCCCATAGTGTTCTTGCCGTCAACATAAAATCTATTGATGGGAATGTTCTGATATGAAATCGTTCCGTTTATGTCGACACTGATTCCTGGGATTCTTGAGATAACGTCCTCTATAGTCCTATCTTGTTTCTGCCTCAGACCCAATACTGAGTATATCAGCGTGTCACCCTGTATGCGGAATTGTTTTGGAGTAACGGTGACCTCCTTTATTTTCTGCACCTTTTCCTCCATGACGACTTTCATTCCCTGTTTGAAAGATTCCGTGGATATGTTCTTCTTGGCAAATCCCATACATGTGAAGGATACGCTTGCGATGTCCTTGCCTAGTGGCGTTTTTACAGAAAAGCGTCCCTGCTTGTCGGTCTTTGTAAAAGTCGCTATTTTCCCCTTACTGTCAAGCAACATCACGGAAACGGATGCCAATACCTTTCCTTCGCTGTTGGCAACTGTTCCCGTGAAAGTGTCTTGTGCTTTCAGATATATGCTTGTGAAAAGCATTAAAACGATAAGTGCTAATCTGCTCATTCTGACTTTACGTCGAAATATTCAATCGGATATGGTGTCCAGGGGTCAATGTGAAACTTCGTTTTGACACCATTATTATCATAAGACTCGTAATCTTGTCCCAATTCTATGGCATATTGAGTAGGGTCTTCTGCCTGACGCACGATTTCTCTGTAGACCTCTTCGGGCGAACTCTTCTTGTAACCAGAAGTGCTTATCCCTATTGACTTGTCACCGCCATTCTTGATTTCAATAGCCTCAAACGAATACTGCAGTTTGTCGTCAATGGCTTTCAGTATGAGTCCTGGCAGACCGCCAAGTTTCCACGGTCCGTATGCATAAGGCAACTCGACTGTAAACCATACAGTCCAAGTCCTGCCTCGGAATGTAGTGCAGGCCTTCTGACACTCGTATCCGCAGACTATAGTGTCACCATCGAGCATGTTCCATTCAAAAACTGGCAGAGGCTCAGTGTAATAAAAGCGATTTGTTGACACTTTGTCTTTGCAAGTCATCTGTCCTTCAGGATATCCCTGCACAATGTCAAAATCGTGGCAACCATTGATTTCCCGTTCCTTTGGCTGATGTATCCATCCAGGTACATACTTCGGCAATATAGTCTGGCACATGGAGCATTTTTCTCCTATGCACAAAAGTTTGTTTTTCTCATATGACGGGTGTGACCAGTCACTGCGAGATAACATTAAAGTCTGGTATTCTACTGTGAGAATACTTTTATCCAATGACTTTTGACCAAAAATATGGCAAAAGCAGCTAGAATATAAAGCGCAAACTGTTAGCGCGAATAATCTTAGTTCCATTTTTTAACAAGAAGTTCTACTAGTATATAAGCAACTTTGTTTCTTCCGAAATAATCTTGCAGATAACCCCTGAAAATAGGGTCTCCTGTCAGTCGTTCGCATGAGGATTGATATTCCACTTCGTAATTGTCAACCTTAAAATACTTTATTTCTAATCCGTAATCAATTGTAATACCTTCATAATGATAGATGGACTTTACTCCGTTTTTGTACTTTACGGTCACTGCCGCTTCCCCAGTGTAACTGTGCCCCTTGACAACATCAATATTAGAAAGAATTGCCACTTCGTTTTTAGCATCCGAGATGCTATCTCCTGCTTGAACACTGCACGTGTATGCAAAAAATGCAATTAACATCATTAACCTCAACAAATTCTTTTTCATAAATCTAAAAACGCGTGCACCACAATGTTCATAATCTGCAATGGTATTGCACAAATTGATATATCTATTCTACCTCTGTGGTGCTTCAGAAATGACAGATATATCTATGACGTTGCAAATGTATAAAAATATTTTCACTTATTAGTAAAAATGTATAAAATAATTCGATACTGTGTGATATTGTGGAAGTATCGGCAAAAATAGTGTCGGTAATGATGTATTGAGGTCGTGAAGGCATTACACCTTCACCTTTATAATGAGTTTGCGCACCTTGCCACTGCCGATGACAGGGGCGTGTGGGTCTTCGGGCCACACTATCATGAACTGACCAGGATGGAGAGTGACATACACCTGGGCACGGTCGGCATAGAAGGCGCAGTCGGCTGATGCGTCGTAAGCCTGCTTCACGTCAGTGCAGTCTTCCACGGGTTTCCAACCGATGGTCTCCTCGCCCTCCAAGAGCACATGGATGTCGATGTAGTCACGGTGTATCTCAAGCACCTGACTGTCAGCGCTGACGAGGTCAGGGTTGGAATTGTTGATGAAGAGGTCGTCGCCCTCTATCTCTATGCGTCCGCATGGGGTGTTGAGCAAGTCGTGCGACTTGATGTAGTCAAACGCTTTCTTAAACAATGGATGGAGCGACTCTATGCGCTCTGTATGTTGAAGATTTGAAACTATCATTAGGCAAGCACTCCTTTCTCTCTCATATAATCGGTAAGGTCTTCCATTAGGTATTCCTTTCCAAATGTATGAAGTACGTCATAACTTGACACCAAATAATCCATGAGAATGCCAGAAGTCTTGAGACGTTGATATACATCACGAGCACTCAAATTTAATCGGCGAGAAAGGTTGCCGATGCAATATGTTATGAAATCAATATTGTCCGTATTCATATCATTGTCTATTTTCGCTCAATCATGAGGGCGGCACTGTTCATATGGCAAAGTTAAACAACTCGGATGAAAACTCCAAATGTTTGTAAACCTTTATATTTCTTGTCAAAGGTCGAAAAGGCGTTGCTCGCTGTGAATTGCCCGATGAACTGCTGCCATGAGTAGGGAAAGGTGCTGTAAAAAGTTCGCTATGGCGATGTTTTGGCATTTGTCGCAAATGTTTATGGCATATGTCGCACAAGTCTTTGGCATTTGTCAAAAATGTTTGTGACATATGCCGCACAATCCGCGCAAGGAGGTTCTTGCAAAAAGTTAGTTTGGTTCTTGCAGCGGTCAAGTTGACTGTTTGTAGCGATTTAGCAGACTATTATTAGCGATTTAGTTGACTTTAGAAACTATATATAGGAGGTGTGGCGCCCTGAAGGGGCAGCTAAACATAGCCCAGGGCAACACCCTGGGTTGTGACGCGTATAACTATTTTGCGCCCTGTAAGGGTAGCTAAATATAAATCAAAAAACTAATTGACTTTTATTTAGTTGCCCTTACAGGGCGCATTGCATTTCATAGTAGGTGCTGCGTCCTCGCTGCACTCAAAAATCTTAGAAACCAGCCCAGAGCAGGCGCCAGTATTTCTTGTAGAGGTCATCCCACTTCATCACTGTGGCGGCGAAGAAGTCGGCGGTGTAGCCATTGAGGAAAGTCTCGGCGGCTTTAGCGTCGGTGGCATTGAGACTCTGCCATGTGCTGTCCACGAAAGGCAGTTCGCGCTTGCCCTTGTCGAGGAAATACTGCTGTGCAGGCAACATCGACTCGCGCGTCTTGCCCCATCTCACACTGGCTATGCGGTTGGCTCCGCGATAGTGGGTGAGGGCTGCGTCGTCGCGCAGACTGTGCTGACCGCAGATGCCGAGCATCGTGGGCAGAGAGGTGTTGCCAGAGAAGATGGGGAAGCGTGGACTCTGACCGGGATTGTCGAGGCATACCCATGCCACGCCGCCGATATTGTCGGGCAACCATGATCGGCACTGGATGATGGTGGAGTAGGCGCACCATGACACTGCGACGGTGCGTATGTTTTCCATCGTGCTGTCGTTGAGTGCAGCGGCATGGAGTTTTATCTCGTCGGGGCGCATCCATGGATTGGCTATCATGGCTCCGCTCATATTCTTGTGCTCCTTGCCCGCCTTGGCAGAGAGCGAGTCCATGCGGCTGGCAAGTGACAGCGATGTGCCCTCATAAGTGGAACCGAGCAGGTGGGCGATGTCCTCCACGCTAAGTTTCTTTTCCGGTTTGAATGTCACGGGCAGTTCGTCCATCTTGTCGTTATAGCCGGCATTGGGCGCCAACTGCTGCATGATGAAGAGTTCACGTACGGAGTAGTTTTTCGGTTCGTTGAAGTAGTTGCCGCCGGAGTAAGCCTTCCAGAAGGAGAACTCACCCTTGCCGTCCCACAGTCCGAGTTCCTTAGCCACTGACTTCACGTTGGATGAAGCCATGAAGCGGTCCTTGTCGCCAAAGTCTATCTTGCCGATGCGCGAGATGTTGGCCGATACTGCCACCTCGTCGTCGCCTATGCGCTGGGCAGCCCACACGGCACCTGGCTTCTTCGGACCAGCACCCTGAATCTCAAATATCCATGTCTCCTTAGGGTCGGCGATGGTGAGACATTCGCCCGAGTCGCCATATCCATACTTCTTTGTGAGTTCGTCGATGGTGCGTATAGCCTCGCGGGCAGTCTTGCAGCGCTGCAATACCACGCGGCAGAGTTCCTCTATCATGAACATGCCGTCCTTGTTGCACAGTGTGTCCTTGCCGCCATAGGTGGTCTCGCCGATGGCAAGTTGGTGCTCATTGAGGCAAGGGTAGGCGGTGTTGAGGAAGCGGTAGGTGTGCTTTGCCTGCGGGATGGTGCCCTTCTCCTTGACGCCCGTCATGCTGCCCGGAGTCTCGGTGTGCATGAGTCCGTCATAGATGCTCATGATGGTGTCGTTGGGATAGTCTTTGGCGGGTTCGATATTCATCCATGTGCGATACCACGAGTCGCAGGTGTGGGAGGTCATTACCGAACCGTCGACCGAAGCCAGTCGGCCCACGGTGATGGATGTGCAGGCGTCTTTGTCCTGCGCCTGACCCTGGGCGATGGCGAGGATTACCAGGGCGAGGGTGATGAGTGTCTTTCTCATATTTTGTGTGATGAAGTTGTCGGGTTAGAAAGTTGTTGTCAGTCGTTATATCTCTTCAATATATCGCCATAAGCCTCTATGCGGCGGTCGCGGAGGAATGGCCACCAGCGGCGCACATCCTCGCTGTGGTCGAGGTCTACGCTTATGACGACGCTCTCCTCTTTGTCTTCGGCGCATCGGTGGAGCATCTCGCCCTGCGGTCCAGCCACGAAACTGCTGCCCCAGAACTGTATGCCGTCGGTCATGCCGCTCGGATCGGGTTCAAAACCTACACGGTTGACAGCCACCACGGGCAGACCATTGGCTACAGCATGACCGCGCTGCACGGTGGTCCAAGCCTCGCGCTGGCGCTGCTGTTCGTCGGCGGTGTCATTGGAAGCATAGCCGATGGCGGTGGGGTAGATGAGAATCTCTGCACCCGAGAGTGTCATGAGTCGCGCTCCCTCGGGATACCACTGGTCCCAACAGACCTGCACGCCCAGGCGACCTACGCTGGTGTCGATAGGGCGGAAGCCCATGTCGCCGGGGGTGAAATAAAACTTCTCGTAGTAGGCAGGGTCGTCGGGGATGTGCATCTTGCGGAATTTGCCCGCTATGGTGCCGTCTTTCTCCATCACCACGGCGGTGTTGTGATAGAGTCCCGGCGCACGCTTTTCGAAGAGTGATGTCACGATGACCACGCCATATTGCTTGGCGAGAGAGCCGAAGAAATCGGTCGAGGGACCGGGGATGGGCTCTGCCAGGTCGAAGTTGTCTACGCTCTCCACTTGGCAGAAGTAGAGCGAATTGTGCAGTTCCTGCAGTACTATGAGTTTTGCGCCTTGTTCGGCAAGATGCTTTATGCCGTCGGCGAGACGCTGCTTGTTGGATGCCGTGTCGGCGGTGTTGTGCTGTTGCAGTATGCCTATTTTGAGTTCTCTCATGATGTTGTGTCCTTATATAATAAAATAATGTATAGTATATATAATATAATAATGTGTAATTTGTCGCCTTAGAGCGGATATTGCATCGTCAGACAGTGTATGCTGCCGTGCTGACGGATTATGATCTGTGAGTCTATGGGGATGATTTCTCGTCCGGGGAAGGCTTCGCCTATGATGCGGCAAGCCTCATGGTCGAGGTCGGGCTGAGCGTATGTCGGCACGAGCACGGCACCATTGATGACCAGGAAGTTGGCGTATGTGGCAGGCAGTCGCTCACCATCATAATGGCACGGACGCGTCATAGGCAATGGCCTGAGGCGA
Organism: bacterium; assembly: GCA_963657415.1. Classification (GTDB taxonomy): domain Bacteria; phylum Bacteroidota; class Bacteroidia; order Bacteroidales; family Bacteroidaceae; genus Prevotella. The sequence goes on from CAVKNF010000002.1 coordinate 21,558, forward strand.
TAGGATTTGCCCTCGCTTGTGCGCAGCGCCTGCAACTCTGCCTCGAGGGCCAGGAAGTCTTCGTGCTGTTCGTCGGTGGCGTCGGTGGTCTTAATATATAATAATGTGTCATTGGGACATATCCTCACGATGGTGTCGATGTGTCCGTCGGTGTCGTCGCCGATGAGATTGCCGTGGTTGAGCCATATGACGCGGTCGGCATGTAGGCGAAGTTTGAGTTCTCGCTCTATGTCATCCTTGGTCATGGGTTGGTTGCGGTGAGGAGCAAGCAGACACTGCGAGGTGGTGAAGATGGTGCCATGGCCGTCGCTCTCTATGCTTCCGCCCTCAAGTACAAAGTCGTCGCAGTCAACGAGTTGCCCCGTGAGAATACCCTCTTCGTGCAGATGACGGGTGATGAGGTTATCAAGCGCAGCGCCAAACTTCTCGCCCCAACCGTTGAAGCGGAAGTCGAGTATCTGTGTGGCATGCTCTGCCGTAGTGGAATCATCGTTGCTGCTGTCGATGAGCGATATGCCGCCGTGGTCGCGTGCCCATGTGTCGTTGGTGGGGCACTCCACGATGGTCACCCTGCTCATCTGCTCTGCGGAGAGTTTTTCGGCAAGAGTCGCCCTCGTGAGGTCAGGTTCTTGCGAAGCGATGACGAGCGGTTCGAAACGTGTGATGGCGTGTGCCATCTCGGTCATTGTGGCGGTAATCTCGGAGAGATAGGGAGCCCAGTCAGTGGACTTGTGTGGCCATGTCAACTGGACAAAGCGTTGTGTATGCCATTCTGATGGCAAAAAGAAACGTCCTTCAGTCATATGAAAATCAAAGTGTCTGCAAATTTACCTTTTTTTTTCGGCGTGTGGAAATTTTATGTTACTTTTGCAATGAAGATAAGTATATCTCATTGTGACAAAAACACTATGATAGAACTGAAGAATGTTTCCACGCACGACGAGTCAGGACAACAGGTGCTTGACGATTATTCGCTGATAGTGAAAAACGGCGAATTGAGACTGTTGGAGCGCGTTGAGGGCGAGGAAGTGATAAAAGTCATCCTCGGTTTCAAGCCCGCGTCTGACGGATTTGTGTGCTTTGACGGCATGCCCATGACCGAGAGGTCGGCATTCTTCTTGCGCAAGATGATAGCCTATGTGCCTATGCCCGAAGGTTTTGAGAATGTGACCGACTATGCCAAGAAACAACTCCAGATGGTCAACGATGCCGTGGAGAGCGACTCCGACATAGTGCTCTGTATAGACCCTACGTCGCATCAGGACGAGGAGGCTTCCAGGGCTGTGATGGCTGCTTTGCGTGAGAAGGCAGGCAAGGGGAGCGTCGTCATAGTGGCAACAGACAAACAAGATTAATGGGAGAGAGAAGACAATGAAAGTGAGAATATCAAAATCGATGACCCTGCCGATGGTTTATGGCGTGGTGGCAGCATGGATTGTGGCAGGCGGACTGGCGTGCTTTGTCTTTATGCGTTACACTGAGCAGACGGCAGTCACCATACCCGTGGCTATCACGGGAATACTCCTTTTGGCAGTGCTTCCCGCCTTGCGGCGCGGCGCGTGGGTATATACCAATGCGAGGAAATATCACACTGCCGAATATCTCTATGAACTCGGCAATGGAGCGGCGATAAGTGTGGCTGTCGACGGCTATGAGAAGAAGGTGAAGAAGGCCGTGGCGGCATGGGTGAAGAGAAAACTCATAAGCGTGTCGTTTGGCGTTATGCCCGTGACATTCTTCGTATTCCTACTGGCAGGATGCGGCTGGCTCTACTCCCTGCTGTCAGTGCTTGTGATGGCATTGATGGTGGTCGTGGGCGTATGGCTTGGCGTGGAGGTGATGCTCTTCTCCGCACGTAAGTTGTGCTATGACAAGTACGGAAATATTAAGAATAATTAAAAAACTCGCGCGCTATACAATATTATATACAGAAAAGAGTAACTTTGCAGTTGCAGTAATGTGCACATAAACATCATTATAGCGTGAAAATAAAAACAGTGCTTGATGCCCTTGAAAGTTTCGCGCCTCTGCCGCTACAGGAAAGCTATGATAATGCAGGCCTGCAGATTGGATTGACAGAAGCGGAAGTATCAGGGGTATTATTGTGTCTTGACGTCACGGAGGAAGTGGTGGACGAGGCCATACGACGCGGTTGCAATATGATCGTGTCGCATCATCCGTTGATATTCCGCAAACTGGCTCATGTCACAGGTAGCACCTATGTGGAGCGATGCGTGGCAAAAGCCATAAAGAATGATGTGGCTATAGCGTCGATGCACACCAATCTGGACTCGGCTCAAGGTGGTGTAAACCACAAGATCGCGGAGAAGATGGGACTGCAGGACGTCAAGGGGATAGGCGAGGAGAAATGCGTCAATGGCGTGATGGGAGCATCTGGAGTCATCGGCAGTTTTGCCAAGCCAATGTCTTCGACTGACTTTATTGCGATGCTCAAGCGCGAATTTCATGTGGCGTGTGTGCAGGCAAATGCCCTATTAGGCCGCCCTATAACGAAGGTGGCGATATGCGGAGGTGCAGGTTCGTTCCTTCTCGACGACGCCCTGAAAGCCGGGGCTGATGCCTTCGTGACTGGCGAGATGCACTATCATGAGTTCTTCGGACATGAAGGAGAGGTGCAGATAGCCGTCATAGGGCATTACCAGAGCGAGCAATTTACTTCGGAGGTGCTTCGCTCCATCATCCAACCGCTTGGCGTAGAGTGCTATATGTCGGAGGTGAACACCAATCCGATATTGTATATCTGACGCGGATGCAGACGGCATACGACCGTCGGGAATGAAGGAATTAAAGTAAAAACAAATATAATAACAAACATAGAATTATGGCTAAGAAACAAACAGAGATGACTGTTGAGGAGAAGCTCAAGACCCTTTTCCAGTTGCAGACAGCCCTTTCGGCTATTGACGAGAAGCGCGCCATGCGCGGTGAACTGCCACTCGAGGTGAAAGACCTGGAGGATGAGATAGAGGGTTTCAATACCCGCAAGGAGAAGATCCAGAGCGAAATCAAGGATTACGAATATGCCGTGGAGCAGAAGCAGGAGGACATCAAGCAGGCTGAAGACAGCCTTGATCGCTACAAGAAGCAGCTTGATGACGTGCGCAACAACCGCGAATATGACACCTTGACCAAGGAAATAGAATTCCAGTCGCTGGAGATCGAACTCTGCAACAAGAAGATAAAGGAAGCCAAGATAAAGGTGGAGGAGAAGAAGCAGGAACTCGAGAAGGCTACATCGACTATCGAGGAGCGCACTCAGGACTTGATACACAAGCGTTCGGAACTGGACGAAATCATGCAGGAGACACGCGACGCTGAGGAGAGCCTCAAGGAGAAGGCTCACGAACTCGAGACAAAGATTGAGCCTCGTCTGCTCACCGCTTTCAAGCGCATCCGCAAGAGCGCACGCAACGGACTGGGCATCGTATACGTGCAGCGTGATGCCTGCGGCGGTTGCTTCGCGAAGATTCCACCACAGCGCCAGATAGACGTGATGATGCACAAGAAGATCATCGTGTGCGAATATTGCGGTCGTATCCTCGTGGATCCTGAACTCGCAGGTGTAAAAGTGGAGCCAAAGGTGGAGGAAAAGCCTAAGCGCCAGCGTGCCGTAACTCGCAAGACTGCCAAGGCTGATGTTTCCGACGTGCCGGAAGAAGCATAACATTGAGAGTTCGTCTGCCATAGCCAGATGGTGTGGCGGCATGTAAACATAACACGGAGGATATTCTTACCATGGTCAGGGTAGGGATGTCCTCCGTTTGCTTTATAATACGACAATAGAATATGAGAAAACGTAAGGCGATATATGCTATAATGTTGACATCCAGTATGATATGGAGTGAGAATGCCTATGCGCAATTCAGCGTTAATGGCAAGGGCGTGGTCTACGACAAACTTTCCAACACCTATATGGTGAGCATCCCGAAGGAATCGTTTGGGGGAAATTATGATGCCGTCGTGGCTTTGGATGCAGACTCTGCGTGGACACAACTGCAGATAGAAGGGCAGGCGGTAGATGACGGCTACATATTCAATAATGTAGAGGGAAACAAGGAATACTCGGTAAAGGCTTTGAGGGGAAATGAGCCCGTAGAGGCTAAGTTGACGTTTACTTTCCTGCCCATACTTCAACTGACGGGTTCGTTTGGCTACGACTATGCTCAAGGCAGTCTGTCGCTATATTCACCTGATGATGTGACACCTGTCACCTCGCTCTTGAAAGCGAAGTGGAGAGGAGGATCTACTAATGGAAGTGACCGTCACAAGAGAAACTACAAAATAAAACTGCTGAAAGAAAATGGGAAAAGCCGTGACTTGTCTTTGCTGGGAATGAGGGACGACAACAACTGGATATTGGATGCAGGGCAAATAGACCTTTTCAGACTTCGCAACCGCATTGCCACCGAACTGTGGAATGACTTTGCCACCAAACCGTATTATTCTGCGGAAGAGCCCAAGGCTAAGTCGGGCGTTGGCGGAAGAGTGGTCGAAGTCATACTCAACAATGAATATCGTGGCATATACTCCCTGACGGAGGCTATGGACAGAAAAGAACTGAAACTCAAGAAGTATGACGAGAAGAAGCAGGAGTTTCACGGTCAGTTGTGGAAGGCAAGTTCATATGATGGCACAAGGTTTTGGGAAGTTGCCAATGATTACGACAATACAAGCGAGACCTGGCATGGATTTGAGACCAAATATCCAGATATAGAAGATGTTAACCCGACGGATTACAGCACGCTATACGATGCTTCGGATTTTGTCCTTAATAGTGACGACGAGACATTTAGAAACAAAGTGGCTGAATATTTTGACATCCCTGTGCTGATAGACTATCATATACTGCTGGAAGTGCTAAAAACCATAGACAACTGCGGAAAGAATATGTATTGGGCAGTCTATGACAAGGCTGAAGACAAAAAAATGACATTGGCTGTTTGGGATTTGGATGCCAGCGTAGGACAAGACTGGCAATGCGGAAATCCGTTGCATCCAGACTATGTGTTGCCAAATACAAGTATGGGCGTGACTTCCTCATTTAACCTGTTTAGAAGATTGAGCACACTTGATGCTGATAATTACAATAGACGGTTGGAAGAGAGGTATAAAGACTTGAGTAAGACGTATTTGGGTGAAGACCAACTGATTGACAGATATCAAAGATATTACGATGTGCTGAATGCCAGCGGAGCAGCCCTTAGAGAAGAAAGACGCTGGAGCGGTGATTCGGACATAGGTGGCTATGAACTGAATTTCAATAAAGAACTATCATATATCAAGGACTGGATACACCAACATATTGCATTTATGAATTCTCCAAGTTCGCCTATATTGACAAGTGTCCGCAATGTAAGTCAATATGATGATAGGAAACAAGAGGAATATATCTATAATATATTGGGACAAAAGGTCGATGACAGTTATCGTGGACTCGTAATAAAGAACGGTCGTAAGATAATAAAGTAGAGACAGATAACTGGCACGCCATATAATAAAAGTAGGCAAAGATACAAGTCAGAGATGTTTGTATCTTTGCCTACTGTCGTTTTTAGGCGGGTTATATTGCTTCCCTGCCTCTATGGCGCTACGCTTTTAGAATATCGGCTGACCTACGCAACCGTTAGGTGCTTGCATGTGAAGCATGGCGGCTATGGTAGGAGCGATGTCGGTCATGAAAGTCTGACGGGTAGTGGCGCCGTGCTCTATGCCCCATCCCATGAATACGAGAGGAATGTGGGTGTCATAAGGATTCCACATGCCGTGGTTGGTGCCGCGTGATCCGTGGGCATAGAAACCAGGCTTGGTGATAGCGGTCACATCTCCACTACGTTCGCGGTTGTAGCCGTTGATGATGCGGAATTTCACATCTTCGGGTATGCTCTCCGTGGCAGTCTTCTCCATGTCGCAAGCGTAGAGCACATCCTTGTCTTCCTTGAGTCTATTGACTACTATCTCCTTTATTTTAGCAAAGTCGAGGTTTTGTGACTTTATCATACTGCGATTGAAGAACACCTGATAGTTCATCACAGTCAGGATGGTGCCTGCAGCCTCGGGATATTCCTTTGCCAAAGCCTCTTCCAGATACTTCTTTGCAGCCTTTCCGCTCCAAGTTCCAGCAGGGATGCGGTTGTCCTGCAGGTAAGTGGAATTGTTCATGGCTCCGTGGTCGGCGCTGAGGAAGAGCAGATAGTTGCCCTTGCCAATCTTGTTGTCGAGATATGTGAAGAAGTCTGCCAGAGACTTGTCGAGACGCAGATAGGTGTCTTCGGTCTCGATGGCGTGTGTGCCCACCTGATGGCCGATGTAGTCGGGACTTGAGCAACTCACGGTCAGAAGGTCGGTGATGTCGTCGTCGCCGAGATTTTCTCCTTCCAAGGCAGCCTTTGCCATGTCAAATGTCAGTTCGTTGCCCATAGGAGTGTTTCTTATGATACCGTAGCCATATTTCTTGAACAGACCAGGAAGGTCGAGCGGAAGGGTAGGTTTCACACCTTCCCTTATGCCGTCCTCATAGGCATTGTCGTCGGCTGTACTCTGCAAATAAGTGTCCTTTGGATACAGAGTATTCCATGCCTGTGAGAGATACTTAGCTGAAAGTTTCCTCTTGTTGAAGTCCTCCACCCACTTTGGCAGTTTGTCCATATAATATGTGCTGGTGATGAATTTTCCCGATTCATCATCAAACCAGTATGCACCATTAGGATTGTGTCCTGCAGGAAGGATGGACGAACGGTCTTTGAGTGCTACTCCAACAACCTTCGAACGACCATTGGTGGCTATCTTCATCTCGTCGCCGATAGTCGTCACGAGCAGGTTGTTTGGCGACATCAATCCAGCCTTGCTGTCGCTTCCTACGGGTTTCACAGTGTTGTCGTCCGTGCAGTATACCTTCTGACCGTCTTTCACGAAATTGTTTCCTGCTATGCCGTGGATAGAAGGCACGCTACCCGTATAGATGCAAGTGTGGCCGATGGCGGTCACGGCAGGTACGTAGGGCAGACGGGTGTTCTCGCATGAATAGCCTTCTCTGAGCAGGCGTTTGAATCCGCCTTCGCAGTAGCGGTCTTCATAGCGGTAGAGATAGTCCCATCGCATCTGGTCGATAACTACTCCGACAACAAGTTTCGGACGTTCCGTTTGTGCGTTGATTGATACGCACCCTAATGTGCATGCCATAATGGCAAGGGTTAGAATTTTTCTCATATCTTTATATGTTAGAATAATCGGGTATATTACTTAAAAAGGTGTATTTGTTTTCCTCCCTACTTACCACACAACAATAGTGCTCCAGACCATTGCTAACGATGAGGTAACTCACCCCAAGAAGCAGGTTGTAGGTGCTTATCTGCTGAAACACCTTCTCGGTGATTGCTATGTGAGGCGCCTTATATTCTATTATCATGCGCGCTTTCATGTCGCTACCATAGAGCACGGTGTCAGCCCTGAGAGTCTTGTTGCCCATCTGCAGTTTCACCTCATTGGCGAGGAGCGAGGCAGGATAGCCTTTGTGGTTGATGAGGAAGTTGACGAAATGCTGGCGAACCCATTCCTCGGGCGTGAGCGCAACATATTTCCGGCGAAGCCGGTCGAAAATATATGGTTTTGCGGCATCGCCTTTCACGCGGACATCATAGGTGGGGAGGTTAAGGTTGAGCATATAAAATAAAGAGTGTTTTATTTTTTTCTTCGGTCAACTTTCTGTAACTTTGTCTTGATAATACCAGTGCAAAGGTAATAAAAAGATTCTATGCCAAGGCACTGGTGCAAAACTAAATCGACATGGCAACAGCAAAAGACCCGTCTTCCTTTGAGGGCATCATGAGCAACATCAAAGCCCGGAAGTTCTCACCTATATATATATTGATGGGGGAGGAGTCTTATTTCATCGACAAGATTTGTGACGCCATAGCCATGTCGGTGCTTCCCGAAGACGAAAGGGAATTCAATCAGTTTGTAGTATTCGGTTCGGATGTCACCTCTGCACAAGTGGCAGACCTGGCGCGTGAACTTCCCATGATGTCGCAATATAAGGTGATAATCGTGAAGGAAGCACAAAACATCAAGAGTACTGAAGAACTGGAAAAGTATCTCGACCATCCGTCTCCGCAGACGGTTTTGGTGTATTGCTACAAGAACGGCACGATAGACAAACGCAAGAAGATAATATCTAAGGCGAAGTCTGCGGGCGTAGTCTTCGAGAGCGTGAAGTTGAAGGATGCGGCACTGCCGTCATTCATCTCTTCCTACATGCAGTCTCATGGCGTGACGATAGACCAGCGCATCATCTCGGTTATCGCGGAGTCGATAGGGAGTAACCTGACAAGACTCTCTTCGGAACTCGACAAACTGATTCTTTCCTTGCCGGACAACGACAAGAGAGTCACTCCCGAATTGGTGGAGAAGGTAATCGGAGTGAGCAAGGAGTATAATCCCTTTGAACTTAAAAACGCACTCCTTTCGCGCAACATTTCCAAGGCTTACGGCATCATCAATTATTTTGACAAAAATCCAAAGTCGGGTGGGGCGTTCGTCTTGGTGCCTTCCTTGTTTAGTTTCTTCCAAAATCTGATGCTCGTGTGGTACGCTCCCAACAGGAATGATGCCAAAGCCATCGCCCAATACATGGGCTTCAAAACGGAGTGGCAGGTGCGTGACTACATCTCAGGCATGAGAGTGTTCTCTGCCATGAAGACGATGCAGATAATCTCCAAACTGTGCGAAATAGATGAAAAGAACAAGGGTTTGAACTCCTCAAACACTCCTTCTGGCGACCTAATGAAGGAGTTGATCTTCTTTATTCTGCACTAAAAACGCTAATTTAAGCCTACTTTTTCGCTAGTTTGTCGGTTCTCGAAAACGCTCATTTTCGCCCTTCGAGTCCGATAAACACTTGCTTTCCCGTAAATCCTAATCCACTTTTTAGCCCCCTTTTTTCGTCCAACAAACCGCTTGCTCACAAAAGCGTCTGAAATGAAGATTAGCCTCTTTTGGGGTTACAGGTAATTTGGAGTTCACAATCATTAACTTTATGTGTGTATAGAAAGATGAAAGGCATTTATAAATATAATGTTTAGACATGTAAATGTAAACACTTGCAAAGTATAAACCATGCGTATACATACAACTCTAAATCTATATTTATAAATTGATAAATCTACATAAATAAACCAATACTTATATTTATGCATACGCGATTTGGTATATATAACAAATAGAAACCCAATAAGTTAAACCGAGTATTTACTAACATAAACACCATTTTGCATCATCATGCGCCCGTTGTTATGCATTACAACCGATATATACGGGATTATGCAACAAATAACCCTTTATAAACCTTATATTTAAGACGTTTATCTCAAATAACTTCATATTTACAATTTAGATAATTGAATTTACAAATACAAAAACATAAACAATATAATACTCCTTCTCTTATCTAAGTCTACAAATCAAAATACATAAATCTACATTATAAAACGATAAATCTTGGTTTACATATTTGTATGCTTCAATTATTTGTTTTACCTTTGCAAATGCTTAAGAAAAGCCCGTTTTATCACCTGCTTCATACTTATGACCTATGAAAGCGGGTCTTCAAAACCTATAAAAATGAAAGATAGAATACGTCAGTTAATGGAAACGCAGCATCTCAGTCAGCAGCAATTTGCCGACATGCTCAACATCTCCCCTGCCTCATTGAGCAGCATCTTTAATGATCGCACCAAGCCAACCCTCAATCATGTGGATGCCATACAGCGCAGTTTCCCCGATGTCAATCTCAGATGGTTGCTATATGGTGAAGGAGAAATGTTTGATTCCAAGCATGAAAACTCCTCTGCTATAACATCCAACGACTCGTCTGCATCATCCAGACCATCGGCTCCAGGAGGCGAGATGGTGATAGATTTCGGTCCTGTCACTCCTACTCCACAGCAGCAGAGGACATCCTCTCCTGTGTCGCAACAAAGTCTTAAAGGCGACAGCATGCACGACTCTACGGGTTGGAAAAATACTGACATACGACAACGCAAGATAGCAGAGATTCGCATCTTCTATGACGACCAGACATGGGAGACTTTCATACCTAAGAAGTAGAGAATAGATACCTTAGAAATAGAGACAATGTGATGATGCCGGAGACAAACCTCCGGCATTGTCGTATACGTTTCTCGATTATTTTGTCTACTTTTGCATACTGTAATGTTACACCTTATTTATATTATACATGAAGAAGTATTGTGCTGATTTGAGGGTAAGGTCCATTGACCGGCCCACACCCCATCATGTAGTCCTCCGACTGGCTTCTCCCGTGCCTGTCGACGGCATATTGCCCGGACAGTTTGTGGAAGTGCGGGTGGACGACACCCCTTCCACCATGCTGCGTCGCCCCATATCTATCAACAATGTCATTCCTGAGACGAATGAGATATGGCTCTTGGTGCATGTCGTAGGCGACGGCACGGCATGGATGTCGCGCCTTAAGGAAGGCGACACTGTCAACTGCGTCCTGCCCCTCGGCAACGGTTTCACCCTGCCAAATGAAGGCGAACGCCTGCTCCTCGTAGGCGGAGGCGTGGGAACGGCGCCGTTGCTCTATCTAGGCAAACGCTGTGCCGAGGCAGGTGCCACTCCCATTTTCCTCCTGGGAGCAAAGACAAAGGAAGACCTGCTGCAACTTGACGAGTTTGAGAAGATAGGCCAGGTGTGCATAACCACCGAAGACGGCAGCTATGGCGAACGGGGCTTTGTGACCAACCATTCGCTTCTGCAAAGCGAAACCTTCACTCGCATACAGGTGTGCGGTCCTAAGCCCATGATGATGGCTGTGGCAAAGTATGCCTCGTCGTGCGACACGGAGTGCGAGGTGTCGCTAGAGAACATGATGGCTTGCGGTCTGGGAGCCTGTCTCTGTTGCGTGGAAAAGACCGTTAAGGGCAATACTTGTGTGTGTAAGGAAGGACCCGTATTCAATATAAAAGACTTGTTATGGCAGATTTAAGAGTAAAGATAAAGGGACTCGATCTGAAGAATCCCGTGATGACAGCTTCGGGCACATTCGGCTATGGTGTGGAATATGCCGACTTCGTTCCGTTGGAAGAGATAGGTGCGATAATTGTCAAGGGCACGACTCTCCATCCGCGTGAGGGAAATGACTATCCGCGTATGGCAGAGACAGCACAGGGCATGCTCAACTGTGTGGGGCTGCAGAATAAGGGCGTAGACTACTTCTGCGAGCATATCTATCCCGAGTTGCAGGATGTAGACGCCAATTTCATCGTAAATGTGAGCGGTTCGTCGCCCGACGACTATGCTGAGTGCGCAGCCCGTGTCAACGCCTTGGACAAGATTCCTGCCATAGAGTTGAATATCTCCTGTCCTAACGTCAAGCAGGGTGGCATGGCATTTGGAGTCACGGCAGCGGGTGCTGCAAGCGTGGTGAAGGCCGTGCGCCGCAGTTATGGCAAGACTCTCATAGTGAAACTCTCGCCCAATGTCACCGACATAGCAGAGATAGCCAAGGCTGTGGAGGCTGAGGGAGCCGACAGCGTGTCGCTCATCAACACCCTCATGGGTACTTCCATCGATATCGAGCGTCGCCGCTTCAATCTGAGCATAGGCACAGGCGGAATGTCGGGTCCTGCCGTAAAGCCTGTGGCCCTGTGCATGGTGCATAAGGTGGCAAAGGCTGTCAATATTCCTGTCGTAGGTCTTGGCGGCATCATGACTGCCGAGGATGCCATAGAATTCTTCATGGCGGGTGCTTCTGCCATAGAGATAGGCACGGCCAACTTCATTGACCCACAAGCCTCTATAAAAGTGCGTGACGGCATCAATAGTTGGCTCGACAATCACGGATGCAAGTCATTGAGCGAGATTGTCGGTTGCCTGTGCTGACAAATTAGTAAAGATGTGTTATAAAAAAGAATTTAGGGTTACCACAACGGTAACCCTAAACCAACACAAAAACTAAACTAGACTTAACTAGACAATCATGGCGGTTTCTCAACCTCATGATTGTCGATTACAAAATTACGCTTTTATTTTTATTTTGCAAGGAAAAGGCAAAAAATAATTAAAAAAAAGACGTTTTCTATTAAAAAACGTCCATTTTTATAAGTATATTATCCAATATGACCATTGCCGCCATGGCTTCCACGATGGGAACTGCTCGTGGCACTACGCATGGGTCATGCCGTCCGTGCACCTTCAGTGTAGTCTTTTTTCCGTCCTTGTCGACTGTGTCCTGTTCGGTCAGGATGGTGGCCACGGGTTTGAAAGCAACGCGGAAATAGATGTCCTGACCATTGCTTATGCCGCCCTGTATGCCTCCGCTATGGTTGGTGAGTGTAGTTATTTTTCCTTCTTCTGATGTGAAGATGTCATTCTGCGTGCTGCCGTGTCCGCTCACGCATGCGAATCCGTCGCCATATTCAAATCCCTTGGCAGCGTTAATGCTCAGCATGGCGTAGCCCAGGCTGGCGTGCAACTTGTCAAATTCGGGTTCGCCCAGTCCTACGGGGCATCCTTTTATCACGCAGGTGACGATGCCTCCCACGGTGTCGCCCTTCTCCTTCATCGAGAGCACATACTCCTCCATCATCCGCGCCTTCTTCTGGTCGGGGCAGCGCACAGGGTTGTCTTCTGTGGTCGTGAGGTCAAGTTGGCGGTAGTCCTCATCCACGGTGATGTCGCCTATCTGCGATGTGTAAGCCTGTATGTCTATGCCCTTCTGCTTGAGAGCGAGTTTCGCCAAAGCGCCACCCACGCATCGGCTGATGGTGATGCGTGCCGAAGAGCGTCCGCCGCCCCTATGGTCGCGTATGCCATATTTGCTCGTGTAGGTGAAGTCGGCATGCGACGGACGAAACACGTTGCGTATGTTCTCATAGTCAGACGAATGCTGGTTGGTATTCCTCACGATAAATCCTATGGGGCATCCCGTAGACTTGCCCTCAAACACGCCGCTAAGTATCTCCACCTTGTCGGCCTCCTTGCGACCTGTCGTGATGCGGCTTTGTCCGGGTCGGCGACGGTTGAGTTCCGACTGTATGAAGTCCATGTCGATGTCGATGCCTGCTGGCATGCCGTCGACGACTCCGCCTATGGCCTCGCCGTGGCTCTCGCCGAAGGTGGTGAGGGTGAATTTTCGTCCGAAAGTGTTCATCTTTGTTTGTCCTTTCGCGTTAATAGGTGGGTTATATAATAATTAGCCTTGTTACGAAGCGCAGTGTCCGCAACCGCCTCCGCAGCAGTTGCCCTCGCAGTTGTCGCCTTCATCGTCGCAGTTGCCGCAACCTCCCTGACAACCGCCGTCGCCACAACTTCCGCCGTGGCATCCTCCGCCGCATCCTCCGCAGTGGTGGGGCATGGTGAGCGCCATGACTTCCTCGTCGGTGGCTGGGTGCGACTCGATCACTTGTCCTCTGATCAGCAGGTCTTTGCCCGCTAGAGGGTGATTGCAGTCCAGTCGCACGTGGTTTTCGCACACCTCGAGCACTGTGGCTCCCGTCACTTCGCCCGCTTCATTCTGCAGGGGAATGATGGTGCCAGGATACACCATATCGCTCGGAAACTTGCCGTTGATGTAGAGATATTCCTTCGGCATTTCTATCACGGCCTCGGGGTCATGCTCTCCGAATGCTGTTTCGCGGGTGAGTCCCAGTTCGAAGTCGTCGCCTTTGGCCAGCGTCGCCAGTTTGTCCTCCAACTGTGTCAGCGGGATCATGTTTATGCCCGTGATCACAGTCATCGGCTTGTCTTCCGTCGTAGCCTCTATCAGGATGTTTTTTCCGCCCGTGATGTCATACATTTCATATGACGCGACGATATATTTCCTTGGATTTTGTTCCATCTTTTTATTCGTGTGAAAAATACAATAGCGCAAAGATACGGATTTAATCTGTAATACTTGCCAATGCAGATGTTTTTTGTTTATTTTGTAGGTCAAAAATGTTATGTATATGGATATAAGTGACGGTAAAAAAATAACTTGGTACGATTTGAGTCATGATAAATATGTGTTACGTCAGTCTTTCCGGCTCATCTTTTTGGCTGTTTTTCTCGCTCTCATGTCGCTCTTTCCCCATGCGTCATTAGCCCAGCGCGCGGCATTAGTCAAGATGTCGCCCACGGCGAGGATGCTCTCCATGCGCGGCAGTCAGTCGTTGGCCAAGGGCGGCAAGCCCGAGGAGTCGCCTCGCGTGATGGCTCTCGTGAAAGTGAGGGGCGATGTCTCTCGGATGCTTTCTTCCTATGGGTGCACGGTATGGGCCACATTTGACGACATTCTCGCGGTGAGCATCCCTGCAAGCAATCTCCTTCCCTTGGCATCCCATCCGCAGGTCGCGCGCATAGAGGCCAAACCGTCAGACCGCTTGCAGAATGATGTCATCATGCGCCAGACGGATGTCGCGCCAGCGCATGAGGGTCTTAATCTGCCGCAGGCGTTCACTGGTCGTGGGGTGGTCATGGGTATACAGGACATAGGTTTTGACCTTACGCATCCCAATTTCTATTCTTCCGACATGCAGACATATCGCATAAAGGCGTTTTGGGACATGCTCTCCACCGACACCCTCGGCAGCCGCATGCCCGTGGGACGCGACTACACCGACGAGACTTCCATACTTGCCTATGCCCACAGTCGCGACTCCGAGATAACGGGCCACGGCACCCACACCCTCGGCACGGCGGCAGGCACGGGTTATGGCACCCGGTATAGGGGTATGGCATACGATAGTGACATATGTCTGGTATGCAATGCCATAAGCGACAATCAGCAACTCATAGCCGAGAGCGACGAGGAGAAATATGACGGTGTGAGCAGTCTGCTCGGATTCAAATACATCTTCGACTATGCCGACTCCGTGGGCAAACCCTGCGTCATATCTTTCAGCGAGGGCAGCCATGAAGACCTCTATGGCGACAACATGCTCTATAACGAGGTGCTCGGACGCATGGTGGGTCCGGGCCGCATCATAGTGGCTTCGGCGGGCAACAACAATCAGAATGCCACCTACATCCGCAAACCGCAGGGTGAGGATAGGGCAGGGGCTTTTTTGGAAATATGGGGCCATCAGTTTTATCTTATGGCGCAGGCCGACCGCGACTTCACCGCCCGCATGGTGATACACGGTTCGCAGCCTGACACCATCAGCGTCTCCTCCTCATGGCTATGCCAGCAGCCCGACTCGCTGGCGGAGCAGACCGTCACCGTAGACGGGTGCGACTATAAGGTCACATCGGGTGCCTATCCCTCATGCTATGACCCCAATCGCCTCGTGGTGGAATATCTTATCGAAGGTCCTGACCATATGGGCATGACTTCCGTGTGTCCCTTCAGCATAGAGTTCTTAGGCTGTGATGCTGATGTGGAGGCTTACAGCATGAAGGGCAATCTCGTGACGCGCTCCGTTGACCCGACGCTGTGCCAAGGCGAATGTTCTCACGACATCCACTTTCCCGCCTCTTCGCCCTATGTCATAGCCGTGGGCGCGACGGCTTATACCACGGGTTATACCAATGCCGACGGCGACGCGATGCACTATGACTACGGTCACGGAGGAGTGAAGGCCTCGTTTTCGTCCGTAGGTCCTACCGTCGACGGGCGCATCAAACCCGATGTCATGGCGCCTGGCACCAATGTGGTGTCCTCGGGCAACAGTTATTTCTTCGAACTCAATCCCGACTCCCGAGAGCAGAGCGACATAGTGGAGCGTTTCCAATATGACGGCCGCACCTATTGCTGGAAGGCTGACACGGGTACCTCCATGTCGGCCCCAGCCGTGGGAGGAGCCATAGCCCTGTGGCTTGAGGCGCGTCACGACCTCACGCGCGAAGATGTTATGGATATCTTTGCCCACACGTGTACCCATCCCGACGAGTCGCTGGCATATCCCAACAACCTCTATGGCTACGGTCAGATAGATGTCTATCGAGGACTGCTCCACCTATTCGGCATCGACGGCATAGATGACATACGTGCATGCCAGAAGCGTGATGTGAAATTCCTTATGGCGGGTGGCAATTCCTTGCGCTTGGATTTCCCCAGTCCGCTCACGTCTGATGCTCAGGTGAGAGTATATGCCTCCACGGGTCAGTTGCTTCATGTCGAGTCAGTTTCTGCAGGTAGCCAGTCGTCCGTTGTCACCCTGCCCGAGGCGGTGAAGGGCATTGTGGCAGTTGAAATATTGAAAGATTAGGACGCAGCACCTACTATGATGTCCGTTGGCTACTTGTGTGGGTACGGTGGGGACGTCGTACCTCCTAAGGAATAGTATTCTTCTCCCCTCCCTCGGGAGGGGGCAGGGGGAGGGGTCTCAACTTTCAACCTTCCACATTAAAAAAATATGCATACATTATATTTAATAGTATCTTTTTTGTAACTTTGGACTCACCTTAACCATAATATCAGTAGTCTATGGCAGATTATTTCATGACCAACCTCTGGCTCGCATGGCTGATAATAAGCATTGTCTGCGTGATAGTGGAGATGACAAGTTTCGACTTCTTCGTCACCTGCTTCGCCATCGGAGCCCTCGGCGCCATGGTGGGCGCCATAGTGGGACTGCCCTTCTGGATGCAGATCATCGTGTGGGCTGTCGTGTCGGTGCTCAGCATCATGTTCATACGTCCCGCACTGACCAACATCATCCATGCTGGCGGCGACAAGCGGCTAAGCAATGCCGACGCACTCATAGGCAAGGAGGGCAAAGTCACGGAGACCATCATAGCCGACGGATTCGGATATGTGAAAATCGACGGCGACGAGTGGCGCTCAGTCTCTGCCGACGGTCAGGAGATAGCCAAAGGCGAACGCGTGAAGGTCATCTCGCGCGACAGCATCATCCTGACAGTAACCAAACTATAATCACGAAAACTCTAACCCTCTAAACTCTATACACACATTATTATGAACTTCCTGACAGTTTTCCTCATCGTGGTGGTCGTCCTGGTGCTCGTGTTCATCAAGAAGACCGTGGTCATCATCCCTCAGTCGGAGACGCGCATCATAGAGCGACTCGGCAAGTATCACGCCACTCTGCAGCCCGGCATCAACATCATCATACCCTTCATTGACAATGCCAAGACCATCATCACCATGGTGCGCGGACGATATATCTACTCCAACAGCATCGACCTGCGCGAACAGGTGTATGACTTCGACAAGCAGAATGTCATCACCAAGGACAACATACAGATGCAGATCAACGCACTGCTCTATTTCCAGATCGTAGACCCTTTCAAGTCGGTCTATGAGATAAACAATCTGCCCAACGCCATAGAGAAACTCACGCAGACAACTCTGCGTAACATCATAGGCGAACTCGAACTCGACCAGACGCTCACCTCGCGCGACACCATCAACACCAAACTGCGTGCCGTGCTCGATGACGCCACCAACAAGTGGGGCATCAAGGTCAACCGCGTCGAACTGCAGGACATCACTCCTCCCGAGAGCGTGCTCACTGCCATGGAGAAGCAGATGCAGGCTGAGCGCAACAAGCGCGCCACCATCCTCACTTCCGAGGGCGACAAGCAGGCCGTCATCCTCAAGTCGGAAGCCGACAAGACTGCCGCCATCAACCGTGCCGAGGCTGCCAAGCAGCAGGCCATACTCCAGGCTGAGGGCGAGGCTACGGCACGCATACGCAAAGCCGAGGCTGAGGCCGTGGCAATATCCAAGATAACAGAAGCCGTGGGCAAGAGCACCAATCCTGCCAACTACCTGCTGGCGCAGAAATACATCAAGATGCTCGAGCAGGTAGCCTCGGGCGACAAGACCAAGACCGTGTACCTGCCTTATGAGGCCACTAACCTCATGGGGTCGATAGGCGGCATAAAAGACCTCTTCAAGTCAGAATGAAAATCGCAATCATGACTGGGGCACGCCCAAACTTCATCAAGGTGGCACCCCTCATCAAGGCTATAGCCAAAGCAAAGGCCGCTGGCACAGACGTGGACTACGCTCTGCTCTATGCCGGCAGCAACAGTGATAAATCTCTCGAGGGTTCGCTCTTCGACGACCTGCAGATGCCGCGCCCCGACGTCTGCTTCGGAGTCGACAGCACCGACACCATAGAGATAACAAGCCGCGTCATGGAGGAGATGGAGCACTATCTCACTAATAATCCATGCGACGTGGTAATAGTAGTCGACGACCTCGCATCCACCATGGCAGCAGCCATAGTGGCAAAGAAACACGGCATACGACTGGCACACCTCGTGGCAGGCACACGCAGTTTTGACATCAACATGCCAAAGGAAATCAACCGTCTGGTCATCGACGGACTCTCCGACTATCTCTTCACCGCAGGGGTGAGCATAGGCACCACAGCCACGCCGGCAAAGATATATAATGTGGGCAACATCCTCATCGACACTCTGCGACAGAATATGTCCCGCTTCCGTCGTCCGCATATCCTTGATGACCATCAGATAGACGACTCTGCCTACATCGTGCTCACCATCAACCGCAAAGCGCTCATCTCTTCTGGCGCCAAACTGCAGTCTATGGTGCAGACCATCGCTTCGCATGCCGCAGGTCTGCCCGTCATAGCGCCTCTGCGCAAGGCAGCTCGTGAGGAGGTGGAGAAATCCTGTGCCGGTAACATCATCCTCGCTGACCCGATGCCCTATCTGGAGTTCGGCTATCTCACATCGCATGCCCGACTCATCATCACCGACAGCGGCAACATAGCAGAGGAGGCCACCTTCAACGGCATACCATGCATTACGCTCAACAACTACACCGAGCACATCGAGACCGTGAAGCAAGGCACCAACATCCTCGTCAACGAAGACGTCAACCTCTTGGCGCAGACTCTCGACTCCATCCTGCAGGGCAACGTCAAGTCGTCATCCATCCCCGACTGTTGGGACGGACGCACCTCCGAGCGCATACTGCAGACACTGCTAAATGTTGAAATGTGAAACCCCTCCCTAACCCTCCCCAGGGAATAACCCCTCCCTGACCCCTCCTCAGGGAGGGGATAAAAGATGGTATTCATTAGGAGGTACGGCGCCCTCGCCGTACCCATTCGCTAACAAGAGATATTATTTGAGAAATTGTTTCTTGCTACTGGTACAGCGAGGGCGCTGTACCTCCTAAAGTTACCATTTTTCTCGTCAGCGATGGGTGCAGCGAGGACGCAGCACCTACTACGAAATGCAAACTATAGTAGGCGAAGCGTCCCCGCTTTGCCCCTCAAACAAGCAAAGGCAAAGAAGGAGGTACGGCGCCCTCGCCGTACCAGTAGCAAGCATATAATAATTAAATAATGTTATACGCGCGTGAAATGCCGTCGCGGGATTTGGCAGAACAACATTTTGTTGTTAATTTTGCATATACAAAGGGTATATCCCGAAAACAAGAGAACAATAAGTTAACTTTTAAATAAAATCAATTTTCAACTATGAAGATTTCTAACGTACATGCTCGTGAGATCCTTGATTCACGCGGCAATCCTACCGTAGAGGTAGAAGTAACACTCGAAAATGGTGTAATGGGTCGTGCAAGCGTTCCTTCAGGTGCTTCTACCGGTGAGAACGAGGCTCTCGAACTTCGTGATGGCGACAAGAACCGTTATGGTGGCAAGGGTACTCTCAAGGCTGTAGACAACGTGAACAACGTGATCGCTCCAGCACTCAAGGGCGACTGCGTGCTCGATCAGCGCGCTATCGACTACAAGATGCTCGCTCTCGACGGCACTCCTACAAAGAGCAAGCTCGGCGCTAACGCTATCCTCGGTGTTTCACTCGCAGTGGCACAGACAGCAGCTAAGGCTCTCGGTCTTCCTCTCTATCGCTACATCGGTGGTGCTAACACATATACTCTCCCAGTGCCTATGATGAACATCATCAATGGTGGTGCTCACTCATCAGCTCCTATCGCATTCCAGGAGTTCATGATCCGTCCAGTAGGTGCTCCTAACGAGAAGGAAGCAGTACGTATGGGTGCAGAGGTATTCCACGCTCTTGCTAAGCTTCTGAAGAAGCGCGGCCTCTCTACAGCAGTAGGTGACGAGGGTGGTTACGCTCCTGAGCTTGATGGCATCAACGACGCTCTCGACAGCATCGTGCAGGCTATCAAGGACGCTGGTTACGAGCCAGGCAAGGACGTGAAGATCGCTATGGACTGCGCAGCTTCTGAGTTTGCTACTTGCGAGAACGGCGAGTGGTTCTACAACTACAAGGAGCTCAAGAACGGTATGCCAAAGGATCCTAACGGCAAGAAACTCTCTGCTGCTGAGCAGATCGACTACCTCGAGGAACTCATCACAAAGTATCCTATCGACTCTATCGAGGATGGTCTCGACGAGAACGACTGGGAGAACTGGGTGAAGCTCACCTCACGCATCGGTGGCCGTTGCCAGCTCGTTGGTGATGACTTGTTCGTGACCAACACTAAGTTCCTCCAGAAGGGTATCCAGATGGGTGCTGCTAACTCTATCCTTATCAAGGTTAACCAGATCGGTTCTTTGACAGAGACTCTCGAGGCTATCGAGATGGCTCACCGTCACGGCTACACCACAGTGACCTCACACCGTTCAGGTGAGACTGAGGACACCACTATCGCTGACATCGCAGTGGCTACAAACTCTGGTCAGATCAAGACTGGTTCTCTGAGCCGTACAGACCGTATGGCTAAGTACAACCAGCTCATCCGCATCGAGGAGCAGCTCGGTGATGCAGCAAAGTATGGTTACACCAAGCTGAAGTAATCACGCAAATTTAGTGTACATACATTATATATATTAAGTATACATTATATATATAATAAGTATACGTACATTATATATATTAGCGTACGTACATTATAACAATAAAGGAGGATGCCTCGCAAGAGGCGTCCTCCTTTT
>CAVKNF010000003.1:0-41330 GCA_963657415.1 bacterium
GAAGAGGGAGCATAGCGGGCTATGTGACCGATGAGAGAGACAAAAACAGCCAAAAAGATGAGCCGGAAAGACTAAAGTAACACATATTTATGATGATTCAAATCGTACCAAGTTATTTTTTTTACCGTCACTAAATAGTATCGGAATTCTACTTGAGTTTTAAGCAAAGTGTTATTTCTATACGTCAAGTTGATGCTTATGAGAAATAATGTGTGTCGATATGTGGCAATGTGAATGTATTTTATTATCTTTGCATACAAGTTGTAACTTGTAAAATAAGATAACATGAATGCCATTAATGATTTCTTAGTATGGTTTAGTTCTTTGTTGTGGGGTTGGCCAATGATAATCCTGCTCTTGGGCACACATCTGTTTCTTACCATAAGACTTCGTTTTCCACAGCGTCATATATTCAAGGCGATAAAACTCTCAGTGAAGCGCGACCCAGATGCCACGGGCGACGTGTCGCAATTCTCGTCACTTGCCACAGCCTTGGCGGCAACCATCGGCACGGGTAACATCGTAGGTGTAGCCACGGCCATAGCATTGGGAGGTCCAGGCGCAGTGCTGTGGTGCTGGCTTACGGGAGTATTCGGCATATCAACGAAATATGCCGAAGGACTGCTTGCCATAAAATATCGTGAGAAGAAACCTGACGGAAAGATTATAGGTGGTCCGATGTATGCCTTGGAAAAGGGATTGGGATGGAAATGGGCTGCCGTGCTTTTCGCCGTGTTTACAGCCATAGCCTCGTTTGGCATAGGCAACACCGTGCAGGCTAACGCCATAGCAACAATGACATATGAGACCTATGGTGTCTCGCCATATATCACGGGCGTGATAATCTGCCTGTTGGCAGGTGCCGTGATATTGGGAGGAGTGAAAAGCATAGCCAAAGTGTGCTCCACATTGGTGCCGTTCATGGCTTTGGTTTATGTGTTGGGATGCATATATATATTAGTTGTAAACTCCGCCTACATCCTGCCTGCCATAAAACTTATCATACACTCTGCCTTCAGTCCGCAGGCTGCAGGAGGTGGATTTGTAGGCACCACAGTGATGATGGCGGCACGCTATGGTATAGCGCGCGGTCTCTTTAGTAATGAGTCGGGATTAGGTTCGGCTCCTATCGTTGCGGCAGCCGCGCAGACTCGCAATCCTGTGCGTCAGGCATTGGTATCGAGCACGGGTACATTCTGGGACACGGTGGTAATCTGTGCCATGACAGGAATAGTCATCGTGAGCAGTGTGTTGGCTTATCCTGACATATCATTCGACAATGGTGCGGTGCTCACCAAGATGGCTTTCGCCAAGATTCCAGTAGTGGGAACACCATTGCTGTCATTTGGTCTGCTGACATTCGCTTTCTCCACAATCCTTGGATGGTGCTATTATGGCGCTCGTGCAGTGGAATATCTGAAGGGCAGACGCTGGATGCTTACCTATAGAGTGATATTCATTGCAGCCGTGTTTGTCGGTAGCGTGATGCAACTCGATGTGGTGTGGAACATGGCAGACTGCATGAATGCCCTGATGGCAATCCCTAACTTGCTCTCGCTGCTTGCACTCAATGGCATCGTGGTGCATGAGACACGTAAGTATCTCTGGCGCGGAAGACTTGACAAGAGTGACGAATGATGTAGTTTCACATCATTCGCCTTTAATTGTCTTGATAAGTTTTATAGCGTCAACATATTGTGCTATGCCGTCTGCCACCATCTTGGCATCGCGCATGGCAAGAACTACCGTTGAGGGGCGGTTGACTACATCGCCACCTGCAAACACGCCCTCTCTTGTGGTCATGCCATAAGGTGTCTCGCGCGTTATCACATATCCCTTGTCGTCTACGTCAATGCCATCGGTGGTAGACACTATGCGGCTTGCAGGTGCCGAACCGAGTGCCATCAGCACGCAGTCGGCCTTTTCGCTGTGTCGCTCTCCGTTAGTGGTTTCTATCACCACCTCGGTCATCTTGCCGTCGGTGCTGTGTATCTCCACGATGTTTGACTCCCAGTTAAACTTCACTCCCTCTTCTACGGCTTCGTCATATTCCTGACGTAGGGCTTTCATCTCGTTGATAGTGCGGCGGTAAACGATGTCCACGCTCGCCGCTCCCATACGTATGGCAGTGCGTGCAGCGTCCATAGCAGTATTGCCACAACCGATTACATAGCAATGGTCGCCCTCCTTTACCACGACCTCGCTACGGTCTATGTTGCCCTCATTATAAAGGCTTACGCGGCGCAAGAACCATATGGCCTGGCGCACACTTGGCAGATTGCCACCGGGAATGTCCAGTTTCTGCGGTTTGCCTGTACCAGTGCCCATGAAGATGGCATCGTAACCCATGCCGAAGAGGTCATCTACGGTGAGTTCCACTCCAATGGTAGTGTTGCGGTGGATAATGACTCCAAGTTCTTCTATCTTATTTATCTCGCGTCGCACAATATCCTTTGGCAACCTATATTCGGGAATGCCAAACATGAGTACACCTCCCGGTTCGGGTTCCATTTCGAATATCTCCACGTTGAATCCCTTGCGTGACAGGTCACCCGCAATGGTAAGACCGGCAGGACCTGAGCCTATGACGGCCACTCGTCCACGAGTCTTCGGCAGCAGGTTTTCGCGTATGAGTTTCATGTCCCCGTCAAAGTCGGCAAGGAAGCGTTCCAACTTACCTATGTGTATGCCATTGCCTTTCTTTGCCAAGGCACAGTTGCCTTCGCATTGCTTTTCGTGAGGACACACCCTGCCGCATACTGACGGCAGATTACTTTTCTCATTGATGATGTGCATGGCATTGCCGAAGTTGCCCATAGACAGTTCGTGTATCCAGTCGGGAATGTCCTGACTGATGGGGCAACCCTTCTTGCACTGCGGCACTTTGCAGTGCAGGCAGCGCTTTGCCTCGTCAATGGCTTCCTGCATGGTGTATCCCGCACTTACCTCCTGAAAAAGTCTTTTTGTTTCTTCCATGATATATGCTTTTATAATAAAAGGGCGTACCTTGACATGGATCATGGCACGCCCTGTATTGTAAGTTGTAGGTGGATATTTATAGTCTCCACCTGTATAATAAATGCCGATTAAGGCTGTTTGCCTATGTAGGCCAAGATACCTCCGTCTACATACAGGATGTGTCCGTTTACGAAGTTGGAAGCGTCACTTGCCAGGAACACTACCGGACCCATAAGGTCTTCAGGTGTACCCCAGCGTGCGGCAGGAGTCTTTGCCACGATAAAACTGTCAAATGGATGACGAGATCCGTCTGCCTGACGCTCGCGCAGAGGAGCGGTCTGAGGTGTTGCTATGTAGCCAGGACCGATACCGTTGCACTGTATGTTGTATTCGCCAAACTCAGAGCAGATGTTGCGTGTAAGCATCTTCAGACCGCCCTTAGCAGCAGCATATGCAGACACGGTCTCGCGTCCCAACTCTGACATCATAGAGCAGATGTTGATAATCTTGCCGTGACCTTTCTGCTTCATGCCTGGGATTACCGCCTTCGACACGATGAATGGTGCGTTGAGGTCAATGTCTACCACCTGACGGAAGTCTTCCACAGTCATCTCTTCCATAGGTATGCGCTTGATGATGCCGGCATTGTTTACCAGAATATCTATTACGCCCAGTTCCTTGTTGATGTCTGCCACCATTGCCTTCACCTGCTCTTCGTCGGTAACGTCGCAGATATATCCGTGAGCGTCAATGCCCTTTGCTTTGTAGTCGGCAAGAGCCTGATCCATGTGATGCTGTGAGCGACAGTTGAATGCAATCTTAGCACCTGCATTATGCAGGGCTTCAGCCATAGCGAAACCTATGCCGTAGGCTGCACCTGTAACGAGGGCTACCTTGCCCTCAAGAGAAAACATTTTGTCCATATTGTCTTATTTTAAGTCGGTTGTCTTTACAACCTGCATGTCCTTATAATTGAGATTCTCTCCAGCCATACCCCAGATGAAGGTGTAGTTGCTGGTGCCGGCAGCACAATGTATAGACCATTGTGGTGAGATGACAGCCTGCTCGTTGTTCATCCACATGGGGCGTGTCTCTTGTGGTTCGCCCATAATGTGGCAGATGCGCTGACCTTCAGGTACGTTGAAGTAGAGGTAGGTCTCCATGCGGCGCAGGTGAGTGTGTGCAGGCATAGTGTTCCATACCGAACCAGTCTTCAATTCTGTCACTCCCATCTGCAACTGGCAAGTGCGTACTCCTGCCACGCCATCGATGATGAGTTGGTGTATCACACGGTCATTGCTCTCAGCAAGACTTCCTGCCTTGATGTTGTTGGCTTCCTTCAGCGTCACACGCTTAGTAGGGTAGGAGGTGTGTGCTGTGGCACTGTTCATATAAAACTTGGCAGGATTTTGTGCATCTTTGCTTATCAGCGTGATGTTATTTGGAGACTTCTCAGTAGATTTACCCACATAGAGACCTTCCTCAAATCCCAACTCATATGATTTGCCGTCTACCTCGACAGTGCCAGGACCGCCTACGTTGATGATACCAATCTCGCGGTTTTCGAGCAGAGTCTTGGCAAGCAGAGGTTCTATGGGTTCAAGTTTTATAGGTGTGCCTGCAACAGGCTGTGCGCCACCGATGAGGAAGCGGTCATACATGGAGTAAGTCCAGTTTACCTCGCCTGGTGCGAACACCTTTTCTATGAGAAACTCTTTGCGCAGACGCTCTGTGGTGTAGTGCTTTGCGTCCTCTGGGTTGTGGGTCCAGCGCACATCATAGTTAGTTGTCTGTGCCATTGCCGACATCGATATGAGGGCTACGGCTACTGAAATAAAAAACTTTTTCATGTCTATTTCTTGTTTTCTTCTTTTACTATTCTTCGACGGTTATAAATCATCATGCCTATGGTAAACACAGTGAGCAGAGCGGCACCTACGTATTCTACGTGGCAAGTCAACTTGTAGATAGCCCATCCCATGAGCGAAGAGGCAAAGTCGAGAGCACCGCCAGAGAAACCGTCGGGTATGTGGGCTGTGGCATCGCCAGTCACTTGATATACTGTATTGGCGGCCATAGTAAAGTCGGGAGCCATGTCAGTAACAAAGTAAAGACCGATGATGAGTGTCACAAGTCCTGTGATGAGAGTCTTCACCACGTTGCCACCATTAAATGGCAACACCATGGGGAACAGGTAAAACATACCTGCCAATGATGCCAAGGGCAAGAACTGGTTGCCTGGCAGGAATACAGCGAGGGCAAGGATAACTGGGATGAGGATTACAGAAACTACCAGCGTAGTAGGGTGGCCTATAACCAGTGCAGGGCTCATGCCGATATACACCTTCTTACCGTTGAACTTGTTCTTCACCAACTCCTGAGTCTTTTCCGAGATTGGTTTCAGTCCCTCGATAAACAGTGATGTTATGCGTGGTATAAGTTCCATTACAGCACCCATGATAACACCCAAAGACAGGATTTTCTTAATGTCCAGTTGGGCTGCCCAACCTATGAGCATGCCTACTATCACTCCCAGTACAAGCGGTTCGCCAAGGATACCAAATCGCTTCTTCATACCTTCGGCATCGAAGTCAAGTTTGGAGAAGCCTGGTATGCGACTAAGCAACTTATTGATTACTATGGCGAAAGGCATAAAACTCTGACAGAACGGTTGTGGTATGGATATGCCGTCAAGTCCGTAGAACTTCTGGAATTTCTCTGCCGTAAGGTCTGCGCATATCAAAGTTATTATGTAGCAAATGATGGCGGCAAAGTATCCCCACAGAAGACTCTGGTCCATGACGAAATACACCACGGCACCTATGAATGCATAATGCCAGTAGTTCCACAGGTCGATATTCACCGTGCGTGTGGTCTTGGTGAAGAGCATCAGTAGGTTCACTCCAAGACATATGGGAATGATAAGTGCACCCACAGCAGTGTTGTATGCCACGGCAGCCGCTGCCGGCCATCCCATGTCAAAGACATTGAGTTGCAGATGATAGATGTCTGATATGCCCTTGAGAGGGTCATTGAAATTGGTCGTAAGCAGAGCGGTAACGACACCAAGACCTACGAATCCCACACCGACAAAGAGTCCCGACTTGAAAGCCTTGCCGAACTTCATGCCTATGCACAATCCGATGACGGTGAAGAGTATAGGCATCATCACCGAAGCGCCCAGACTGATAATGTAACTGAATACCTGTTCCATAAATACTTATGTATATAAAGGTTATTTCAGTCCACGTGCCTTGGCAATATAGCCCAGTGCCTCTTGGCATTTGTCGCTCACTGCCTTCCAGTCGCCAGCTGCTATTGTGGCTTTAGGAAACAGTTTTGATCCCATGCCTACGCATGTAGCGCCAGCATTTATCCATGACGTAAGGTTCTCCTCGTCGGGCGATACGCCACCCGTCACCATGATGAGTGACCATGGCATAGGTGCCTTCAGACCCTTTACGAACTTTGGTCCAAGTACATCGCCAGGGAATACCTTGCAAAGGTCGCAACCTACTTCCTGCGCCATGCCAACCTCAGTCACCGAACCGCAGCCTGGGGTGTAGGGTATCAGTCGGCGGTTGCATACTTTGGCAACGTCGGGATTGAAGAGCGGGCCTACCACGAAGCATGCGCCCAACTGTATGTAGAGAGATGCTGTAGGGGCATCTACCACCGAACCAACGCCCATTGCCATGTCAGGACATTCCTTTGCTGCAAACTTCACCACTTCGGCAAACACCTCGTGGGCAAAGTCGCCACGGTTGGTAAACTCAAATGCGCGCACGCCACCATCGTAGCATGCCTTTACTATATTCTTTGCCGTTTCGGCATCACTGCTGTAGAAGACAGGCACCATGCCAGTCTCGGTTATCTTTGCCAGTACCTGCTGTTTGTTAAATCTTGCCATAATTGCTATTGTTTTATGGTGGAGGATTTATAGCCCCCACCTGATGGATTATCTTTGTACACGACCGTTGGCGTTGCCTGCTGCAAGAGCTTCCACTTCTTCTGCTGTTACAATGTTGAAGTCGCCGTTTACGGTATGCTTCAATGCCGATGCTGCTACGGCAAACTCAAGAGCCTCACCCTGAGTAGGCTTTGTGAGCAGACCATGGATGAGTCCGCCTGAGAAAGAGTCGCCTCCGCCTACGCGGTCTATGATAGGATCGATGTCATAGTGACGGCTCTCGTAGAACTCCTTGCCATCATATATAAGTGCCTTCCAACCGTTGTGTGTGGCAGAGTAACTCTCACGGAGTGTGGATACTACATACTTGAAACCAAATTCCTTCTGCATCTGCTCGAATATCTTGTGATATCCGCTTGCGTCGGTTTGACCTCCCTCTACATCGGCATCAGGCTTAAATCCAAGACAGAGTTGCGCGTCCTCTTCGTTGCCTATGCATACATCCACATATTTCATCAGTGGGCGCATAATGCTGATAGCCTTCTCTGATGTCCACAGTTTCTTACGGAAGTTGAGGTCTACGCTCACCATTACGCCGTGACGTTTTGCAGCCTCGCAAGCCAGTCGTGTCAGTTCGGCAGCCTTATCGCTTATGGCTGGTGTTATGCCACTCCAGTGAAACCACTGTGCTCCCTCCATAATCTTGTCGAAGTCGAAATCCTCAGGATTAGCCTCTGCAATGGCAGAGTGTGCGCGGTCGTAGATAACCTTTGACGGGCGCATTGAGGCTCCTGTCTCAGCATAATAGAGTCCTATGCGGTCACCGCCACGGGTGATATATCGTGTGTCAACACCATATCGGCGCAGGGCGTTGACAGCTATTTGTCCTATTTCGTGTTTGGGAAGTTTGCTAACAAAGAAAGCCTCGTGACCGTAGTTAGCCACGCTCACTGCTACATTAGCCTCGCCACCACCGGGGATTATCCGCAGATGGTCGGTCTGAATAAAACGGTCGTTGCCGTCGGGAGAAAGGCGGAGCATGATCTCGCCAAAAGTAATGATTCTTGCCATAACGTGTTAATTATCATAGTTTATTTGTAGTCAGAATAATAGTTCAGAGAATTAACCAAATGGAAAAGGAGAGTTAGTAGAGACACAATCTCCTTTCCATAATTGCTCATTCTTGATGCAAAGATACAATTTTTTTTGTCAATATTCTCTATTTACCTGACTATAAAAAATACGATTGGCAATAACTTGTTACTTATTTCCTTTGATCCATATATTCTTTTGGGAATAGTCCGAATTCCTTCTTGAAGCACTTGGAAAAATACTTCGGAGTGTTGAAGCCTACTTTTGCCGCCACATCGCTAATCAATATGCCGGGATTATCTTCCATGATGCGTTTTGCCTCCTTCAAGCGGATGCTCGTGATGAAACTTACCACGGTATGTCCAGTTGTAGACTTTACCTTGTTATATAGTGTAGAGGAACCCATCGCCATGTCTTTGGCGAATGTGTCGCGGTCATAGTCGGAGTCATTGAGGTGCTGCATGACAAGTTCCGTGGCACGCTTGATGAATGCCTTGTCAGGGTCACTGAAGTGAAGAGGTTTTTGGCTATCAGACGTATTTTGAGCATTATCTGATAACGAAACTTCCTGCACGATAGACTCCTGTATCTTCTTGCGGTTGTCGATGAGAGCCTTGATGCGTACGGTAAGTTCCTCAAACTTGAATGGTTTGGTGATATATGCATCGGCACCTGTGGCATAACCCTCGGTCTTGTCTTCTTCCTTGTTCTTGGCAGTTAGCAGGATGATGGGCAATTGCCAGAAACTCTTGTCGCTCTTGATAGCCCTGGTCAGTTCGATACCGTCCATCACAGGCATCATCACGTCACTTACCACGAGGTCGAGTTGTTCCTTGTAGATAATATTGAGGGCTTGCTTGCCGTTCTTAGCGGTAAAGACATGGAAGTCTTGGCTCAGCATCTGATGCATCAGGGTGAGCAGTTCTTCATTGTCTTCCACTACGAGCACCTTGCTCATGCCTTTGCGGATGACGATGTTTGGCTTTATGGGTGACAATACTTTCTTCTCTGTGTTATTGTCCTCATTCTCGCTATCTGTCTCATTATCTGTATATTGTTGCTTTGCCTTAGTGACCGCTTCGATGGCCTGTTTGTCCACATGCTTGCTGATGCCGGAGGTATCCAACTCGTTGGCGGCAAAGGCGCTCTTCTTGATAGGGAAGGAGACAATAAAGGTGGTACCCACACCTTCAGTGCTCTCACAGTGGATGTCGCCATGATGCAGTTTGACGAGGTCGTGGGTCAGCGACAAGCCGATGCCTGTGCCAGGCTGGTTCTGCTTGCGGTAGTCGCCATCAAAGAATCGGGTGTAGAGATGCTTCAGTTTCTCCTTTGTCATTCCGATACCATTGTCAGCGATGGTGATGGTGGCTTGTGTCTTGTCGATGGTCAGCGAAACATTGATATTGCCATTCTCACGATTATACTTGATGGCATTCGACAAGAGGTTGTAGAGAATCTTGTCGAGTTTGTCGCTGTCAAACCATGCCAGTCTTTCTCCTTCTGGCACATTCTCTATGAGCGAGATGCCAGCGTGCTCAGCCATAGGACGGATGCTTTCGCATGTCTTGTGTACGAAAGCAGAGATATCACTACGACTAACGAGCAACTTCAACTGACCTGCCTGCGATTTTCTCACTTCAAGTATCTGTCGTAGGAGTCGGGTAGTGCGGTTGATGTTGTAGTCCATCACGAGATAATCTTCCTCATACTGAGGTGCCACACTCTTGAGTTTGTAGATGGTGGCAGATATGACGGTGAGAGGGGTGAGCAACTCGTGTGTGATATTTGTCAGGATAACGCCCATCTGCAATCTATTCTTGGTTTTCACGTGTTCCTTGTACCAACGGGCGAAGATAAAGGCGCCTCCGATGAAGAGCAGAATGTATATCATGCACGCCCAGCCAGAGGCATACCATGCTGGCAATACCTTGATGGTGATGGTGTATGGCAACTCCTGCCACTTTCCGTAACAGTCAGTAGCCTTGACGTGCAAGTGATAAGTGCCCGAAGATAAATTTTGGAATGTGGCACGGTGATTATCACCACTGCAGTATTGCCAGTCTTTGTCATATCCTTCTAAGAGATAGGCATATAGGTTTTTCTGAGCATTGCCATAGGTGAGGAGGGCAAACTCAATGCTTATCTTCTTGATGTCAGCAGGCAGATTGATATGCTCAGTGTAGGTAGGCATTTCTTTGAAAATGTCTGCCTTAAGAATGGAGTCCAGTTGTGCAAATGGTGTGTCGTCTATGAGGATATCGGTGATGCAGAGTTTGCTTTTCTTCAGATTGTTAAGCCCCATGTTTGTGGACGGCGTAATGGAGACGAAACTGGTTCGGCTACCGAAGAAGAGTTCTTTGCCATAACTGCAAACAGTGTTGGGAGCGAACAATAAATCTCCCAATCCATCTTCCTTTGAAAAAGAGATGATATCTTTGGGCTTGTCCTGAGGATTATCTCCTCCCCACATCAGATGAACGAGGGCTTGGTCTGTAGTAATCCAAAGATTACCCAACTTGTCTTCCTGGATCGCGAAAGCACGGTCGCCCTGCAGATGATATTCCTTGTTCTTGGGTTCGAAACAGTCTTTCTCCTTATTATATAGAAAGAGCCCGCCACTATTGGATATAGCCCATAACCTGCCTCGAGAGTCTTCAAGACAAGCGGTAGCATCGTCGATGGCAAAATTGCGGTGCGTAGGATTGTACTGCTTGTATTTTAAAGATTTGGGTTGACGAGGATTTCCCGATATGCGGATGATGCCCTCGTTATCTGTGGCAAGCCAGATGTTGCCCTGCTTGTCTTGTGAGATGTGGCGTATATCGCAGAGGGTGAAGTCGTCGTCTCCATCTTTCATGTTCTTGAGTATGATGCCCTTGTCGTTAGGGTAAACGATACTCAGTCCGCTGCGCTGACCTATCCACATCAGATGGTCGCGTGATTCAAAGATGGTGTTGACATAATTCTCCTTGATATAAGGACAGATGCCAGCCTGACGCACCATGGTCTTTCCGTCTTTTGCCCTTACGATTAGTCCATAGTTGTTATTGGCAAACCATATTTCACCATTACTCCTCTGGGTAATGCCTGATATGCTGGTGGTGAGAAACCTTGGATCAAGACTATTGAAACCTGGAATCTCCCTGCTGTATAGCGTCTGCCCTGTCTTTCGGTTGTAGAGGGCGATGCCGTAAGGGTTCAGTCCCAGCCAAAACCATTCGCCGTCGGTTGTCATCATGGAGTAGATGTAGTTGATGATAAACCTTGCCTTGCTGGTATCCAGACTGTTAAGATGAAATAAGGAAGGTTTTGTATCCAACTGCATGATGCCAAAGTTTTGGGTGCAGAGCCAGATATTGCCATAGCCATCGGTCGCGATGTCATTGTTGAGGTTCAGAGGGTGAGAACCTATTTTTCTATATTGTTGCCATTGAGCGTTAGGTTGATTGGGGTCGATGTAGCATACTCCCTCACGTGTACACGCCCAGAGTTTTTTGCTGACAGGGTCTTCCACCATTTTGCAGTATGTGTCAAAGTGACTGGTGCTATAGGGATACTGGTGGTATATAGGGTGCTTGATGTCGTCGGGATTGTCGATACGCACAATGCCATATCCCCATGTTCCTACCCAAAGATGGTGCTGACTGTCGAGGAAGAGAGAGTAAGCCGAGTTTGTGGCGTTGAGTTTGGGATAGCGATACATCACATTGCTACCGCGCTTCATACGTAGCAAACCTGACGACCATGTGCCGATAAGCAGGTCGCCATTTCTGTCCTCCACGAGGCTCTTTACGCTATAATTACCGATGCGGGTCTTCCGTCCAGACTCGTCAATGAGCCAAGTGTTCACCTTATTATATATATAGAAGGTTTCTTTTTGGGCATCGAAGCGGGTGAGACCGCCATCGGTACCTATCCATAGCGTGCCGTCGCGTGTAACTTGGAGCATATAGATGATGCTCTGTTCCCGGTCGGGTAGGAAGAAGGTCTTGAATTCGCCTGTTCGCTTGTTCATTCGCACCAGTCCATTGCGAGTGCCGAGCCAAAGATTGCTCTGGTGGTCTTCTACTATGGATCGTATGGTGTTGTTAGGTAGAATGCCAGGTTGGAATGCACTCGCTTTATAGGTCTTCACGCTATAGCCATCGTATGATTTGACTCCGGCATTGGTACCAACCCACATCAAACCATCTGAGTCGAAATACATACATGTAACTTCTTCTGTTGGTGAGATGGTGAATTGTTGCAAATATCGGTAAGGAAAATTCTCTGCATTGGTGGTTATGCAGAATAGAAGGAATAATATGGTGTATATAGTCCTCATGCTTAACAATCTATGTGTGTCTTATTTGTTATACTGCAAATGTACTAAAAAATGCTGATATATCTAATATTTCTCTTGCTTTTTAGCGATTTGTTCCATTCTTATGACGAATATTACTCTTTATACACGTGAAAATATAATAAATTTGCGCACGGAAAGAAAAAATCTATTAAACAAAAACCTAATAGGTACTAATAACTGCAGATAACCAATAGTTTCTAACTATAAACAAAATAAAATCAAAAATAAGCATGAGTAATCGCTTTATCAAACAATCTCAACGTGTCGTTATCGGCATGTGTGCCACTGTCGCTCTGACGGGGTTCTACGCATGTACGGATAACTACGACCTTGACGAAAATGGAAACAATCCAAGTTGGTTGGGAAAGAGCATCTATGAGGAATTGGAGAATCCTCAAGGTAGCAAATTGACAGGTACTTTCCAGACTTATCTTCGATTGATTGACGACCTCGGTTACAAGGAAGTGATGTCAAAGACGGGTTCCAAGACAGTGTTCGTGGCAAATGACTCCGCATTCAATGAATTCTTCAAGAATAACTCATGGGGTGTGTCATCTTACGAACAGTTGACCGAACCAATGAAGAAACAGTTGTTTTATGCTTCCATGTTGGACAACGCCATCTTGACTGAGGGCTTGTCTAATGTTGATGATGGTGGCACAAGTTTGTCAAGAGGTGTGGCTATGAAACACCAGACGGCAGCCAATGCTACAGACACCGTCTATTACATTATGGCAGACAACCTCCCACAAAACAATTCGTATTGGGCACAGTATGCCAAAAATGGTATTCATGTAGTAATGGACAACACTCGCCCAATGTTGATTCATTTCACACGTGAGCAGATGCTTAATAATAGCATTACCAACAAAGATTTCGAGATTATCACAGGCAAGTCTTATGATGGTAATTCTACCTATATATATAAGAATAAGGTAATCATGCAGGATATGACCTGTCTGAATGGTTACATCAACCAGTTGGACGGTGTGGTAGTTCCACCAGGCAATTTGGCAAAGGTGATTCGCGACGGAAGTGACACCAAGTGGTTCAGTCGCATGATGGATAGATACTGTGCTCCTTATTATGACGCTTCTACGACAATGAATTATAACGATGCTGCTGTGCTCAACGGTACTGCTGTTATAGACTCCATCTATCAGTTGCGTTATTTTAGCGAGCGTTCACAGGGAGCACTCTCATTGATAAGAGATCCAAAGGGAGTTTCTGTTGCCAATGAGAATCTCTTGCGCTTTGACCCGGGATGGAACCAGTATTACAGCACTTACGGTAATAGTTTGGCTGATGTCGGTGCCATGTTCGTTCCAAGTGACGAAGCCATAGAGCAGTACTTCCTTCATACTGTAGCAGGTGACAAGTTGATTAGCTTGTATGCTAAGAAACCAAATACCTTGGAGAACTTTGCGGAAAACCTCGACAGTATTCCTTCCAATATTGTTTGCTCATTTGTCAACAATGCTATGAATGCATCGTTCGTGCAGACCGTGCCAAGCAAATTTACCAGTATCCTGGATGAGGCGAGTGACCCAATGGGTATTACCGAAGATGAATTGTGCGTGAATGCAGACGGAACAAAAGATGTGCGCATTGCCAACAATGGTGTCATCTACATGATGAGCAATGTGATTCCTCCAGTGACATATAATATTGTTTCCACACCAGCATTCCTGCGTTCTAAGCGTGACTTGGGTGTAATCAACTGGGCTATACAAAGTAAGCAGAAGAGTTCCAGTGATACAGAGAACTTCGCTTCTCTTAACTTCTATGCATATTTGCGTGCAAGTTCAGCCAACTACGCTATGTTCTTGCCTAACAACGAAGCATTTGATGCCTATTATGTAGACCCAGTGTCTTTGGGAAAGAACTACAGTAAGAGCAATAAGGAAGGTGCCCGTGTGCTCCATTTCTATTTCAGAAAGGCAACGGATGAGAATCCAAGTGTTTCTTATTTTAAATATGATCCAAGAACAGGTTCTATCACAGACCCAACAGATTCTACCAGAATATCTTCACTGAGTACTGTACACGACCGCTTGAAGGACATCCTGAACTATCACACTGTGTCATTGGCACAGGGTCAGGTTTTCGGTGGCAATAGTTACTATAAGACTAAGCACGGAGGTGAGATCAAAATCTCTGGAACAAGTAAGGGAAACTCTGTGATGAGTGGTGCTCAGATTAACGGTAAGTTGGATGTTTCCGGAGAGGCTCTTCCAAAGTCAGTGTTTACAGAAGATCCTTCAAGTTATAGCAATGGTAAGAGTTTTGTTATCAACCATTTGATTCAGGCTCCACATACCAGTGTCTATGGTTGCTTGGACAATCACAGCCAGTTCTCAGAGTTTATGAAACTGTGTGAGGAACAGGATGACAAGAAGATACTCCTCAACTGGGCTGGTATCACAAAGTCAGATGAGCAAAAGCAGTTTACAGTATTCTCTGACCAGTTCGATAAAAGCACATACGATTGTATAGACTTCAATGTGTACTTTTTCAATAGTTACAATTATACACTCTATGCGCCAGACAACACTGCCATGGCAAAGGCTTATTCCATGGGACTTCCTACTTGGGAAGACGTGAGGGCATTGAAGGCCAAAAGTGATGCAGAGACTGACAAAGAGAAGAAGCAAGCGATGGCTAATCAAGGACTTGCCATGATAGAAGCCATCAGAAACTTCATCCGCTATCACTTCCAAGATTATTCAATCTATGCAGACAACACCTTGGATTACGGAGATGCACCTACGGGCAATGGAGGTAGAGTATATCAGACCTCATGCTTTGAGAATGGCATATACCAGAAGCTGACCATATCTGGTGGTAACAAGCGAATAGAAATAAAGGACAATGCCAACCGTACGGTAAGTGTAGATGCGAAAGACGAACATCTTCTTTCCAACTTCATGGCACGTGATTACATCTTCAATAATTCGAAGATAGAAACATCTTCCTTTGCTGCCATACATGAAATCAGTGAGCCTCTCTGCAACAGTACAACCGGTCGTTATGACTCCGCATGGGCTAACAAATCGGTTGCTGCAAGAAAGAAGTTGGCAAGCCATCGCCAGGCTTTGATTTCAGCCCAAAGAAAGGGAGTGAAGTTCTATAAATAATTTATTATAAAACATGTAACAATGATGAATAATTTTCGAACATACATAACAGTTGGAGCTTTGTGCACAACCTTGACGGCAGTGGCACAAAACCAACGTATTTCGGGTGTTGTCAACGACGACATGGGACCTATCATTGGTTGTAATGTGGTCGAGAAGGATGCCAACAACCGTAATGTGAATGCGACGATTACTGACATCAACGGTAACTTCAGTATGACCATCAAAAACCCAAAGAATAAGTTGGTGGTCACATACGTTGGATGTCAGCCTTACTCAACAACCATCGGTTCGCGCACCTCTTTTAATATTACCTTGAAGAGTGAGACAGTCTTGAATGAGGTTACCGTCGTGGCTAAGTCTCGTTTTAAGGGTGATGGTTTGAGTATCCCTAAGAATGAGGTTTCCGTAGCTACTCAGACCATGGATATGAGTAATGTGGAAGGTTTGTCGTTTACCAGTGCCGATGAGGCTCTGCAGGGTCAGATTGCAGGTCTTGATATTGTGGCAAACTCTGGTAACTTGGGTGCAGGTACTACGATGCGTATGCGTGGTGTTACTACTATCAATGGTTCTTCTGAGCCTTTGATTGTTGTTGACGGTAACATTATGGATGTGCCTGATGCCAAGGACGTTGACTTCTCTACTGCTACTGAGGAAACTTATAGTTCGTTGCTTTCTATCAACGTGAACGATATCGAGAGCATTGATGTCATGAAAGATGCTGCCGCTACCGCCATCTGGGGATCACGTGGTGCCAATGGTGTCATCAGTATCAAGACAAAGCGTGGTTCTCGTGGAAAGATTCGTGTGGACTACTCTTATTCTCTTCAAAGTACGTGGCAGCCAAAGGGATATAACCTCTTGACTGGTGATGAGTACACCATGTTGATGAAGGAGGAACTCTATAATCCGACACAGGATCCGTCAGCCACTACCAGCATCAATGAGTTGAACTACAACAAGAGTTGGGCTGAATACAACAACTGGAATGACAATACTGACTGGGTAAAGGCAGTGTCGAAGACAGGTTACAACCAAAGCCATTATTTGACCATCAATGGTGGTGGTGAAAAGGCTTCATTCCGTGTGTCAGCGGGTTATGACCACCAGACTGGTACGATTATCAAGCAGGTGCTCAACCGATTCTCAACACGTTTGGCATTGGACTACTATGTTAGTGATCGTATCAAGTTCTCTACCACATTCCCTCTTACCTATTCTAAGAACCAGAGGAATTATGGAAACAATATCTTGAGCAAGGCTTTGTCTATGGCTCCTAACATGAGTATCTACCGTGAGGATGCCAATGGTAACGATACCAATGAGTATTACATCATGCTGCCTCAGGGAGACGCAAGTAAGAGTGGATATTCTTCTGAACAGTTGAAGTCTGTTCGTGCCATCGGTAACCCTGTAGCCATCGCTAATCTGGCATACGACAACGAAAGTACCTATCGTATAACCCCTGAGTTTAAACTCAGTTATTATCTCATGGGTACAGATGACCGAAAGACTCGCTTAGACTATGAGGGATTGGTATATTTGGATGTATATTCCAAGAGTACGCCAAGCTATTATCCTGGAACTTTGAATACCGACGGTTGGAACAGCAATTCGTACAACTTATATAATATGTACGACTACAACTCGTTGGCATTTACTACACGTCATCAGTTGGTATTCGTTCCTCATTTCAAGAACGAGGATCTTAGCCTCAGTATGTTAGGTAGATGGGAAATGACATCGGGCAGCAGCTACGACCAGACTGTGGCAGAGAAGAAGTTGCCTGTAGGTGTTTCTTCTCCAACGCTTGATTCTGATATTTCAAACATGTACACGAGCAATGGAGAGTGGCGCAATATGTCTGTGGCATATTCTACTCACATGTCATATAAGGGTGGTCGCTATAGCTTCGACTTCACAGTTCGTGGTGATGGTACAACCAAGTTTGGTGACAAGAATAAGTGGGGCTTCTTCCCAGGTATTTCTGCACGTTGGAACATCAGCGAAGAGCCATGGATGAAGTGGTCACGCCCTGTCATCAGTATGTTGTCTTTCCGTCCTTCTTGGGGTGTTAACGGTCGTCAGCCAAGTAGCGAATACTTACAGTATTCCAAATATGCATCAGGTGGTGTATACGGTAATGGTACCAACACTTTGCCTGTCACTGTTGTGGATGGATTGCAGCTCAACAACTTGAAATGGGAGCGCACCAGTTCATGGAACTTGGGTGGTAACATCGGACTTTTCAATGACATGATTGAGGCAGACTTCAATTACTACTACAAGAAGACCAACGATCTGCTTAACTCGAGTGTCAGCATTGCTTCACAGACTGGTTATACCTCCGTTTCTTGGGAGAATATCGGTTCGATGGAGAACAGAGGTTGGGAGTTGAATATTCAGGGAAAGAAGATTATCAAGGCAGGCAAGTTCTCTATGGACGCAAGCTTTAATATCTCACAAAACTTCAACAAGATTACTGAAATGGACCAGACGGTGCTTGACGGTATCAATGAAGACTGGACAGCCGACAGTCGTGGTAAATACTTCAAGCGCGTGCAGATTGGCAATGCCCTCGGTTCTATCTTCG
The DNA here is from genome assembly GCA_963657415.1 of bacterium. Classification (GTDB taxonomy): domain Bacteria; phylum Bacteroidota; class Bacteroidia; order Bacteroidales; family Bacteroidaceae; genus Prevotella. The sequence continues at coordinate 18,042 of CAVKNF010000003.1, forward strand.
GTTTGCGCTACAAGGGCGTTTACCAATACACTTACGATTATCTGACCAATCTCCGCAAGGAGAATAGTTGGACAAACGATCAGTTGGTAGACTATATCAACAATGAGTTCTTGCCATCGGGCAAGACAGCACCTATCGCATTGAATAAGGACGGTAAGGTGATTACCGGTTATGATGGTTCTCCATTGCGTATGACTTATAACTCTAAGGATGGTTCGCAGACCTATCGCTTTGACGGTGGTGACGTAATCTATGAGGATGTCAACCATGACGGTACTATCAATTCTCTTGATATGGTTTACCTTGGCAATTCCAACCCTAAGTTCTCGGGTGGTTTTGGCTTTACATTCCGATATGGTGACTGGTCTTTGCGTACCAACTTCGTATATCGTACAGGTTTCAAGGTTGTCAACTATGCCCGCATGGGATTGGAGAAGATGTATGACACCACCAATCAGAGTTCTGCTGTAAACTGGCGTTGGCGTAAGAATGGTGATATCACAGAGATTCCACGTGCGCTCTATAACACTGGTTACAACTGGCTTGGTAGCGACCGCTATGTAGAGGATGCGTCCTTCTGGCGTTTCAGTTACGTCAGTCTGACTTACAATGTTCCAAAGCGTATTTTGTCTAAGATAGGTCTTAACCGTCTTCGCTTCGACTTGAACGCTCAGAACATCTTGGTATTCAGTCATTATAGCGGTACAGATCCAGAGCATGCCAACAACGGTTGGAACTTTGCGTCAGACAGCTCGCAGACACCGCGTAGCAAATCTGTTACCTTGCGTGTGAACATCGGAATTTAATTCTTCATTAATGAATGACTAACAATGAAAAATAGTATAAGCAAAATCATAAAGAGCACGGCTTGCGCTGGTTTGGGCGTGTTGTCGCTTTGCTCATGCAATGACTTCCTTACCATCACACCGTCAGACAAAACGGTGTTGGAGGATTATTGGAAGAACAAGGATGATGTTGACAAGATGGTAAATGGTGCTTATTACAAGATGCTGAGTGGAAGTATCATCGAGCGCTTTATCATGTGGGGTGACTATCGTTCAGATGAGTTGCAGAAATATCAGAGTGTTACCAACTCTACCCTTGACAACATTTCCAACCTGGACCTTTACCCAAGTAGTGGTTATAACTCTTGGTCGGCTTTCTACAATGTTATCAATGCTTGCAACGTGGTGTTGAATCATGCTCCTGCAGTAATGGACCTTGACCCTGACTTTACAGAAGGTGACTGTCAGACGGTTAATGCTCAGATGAAGGCTTTGCGTGCGCTTTGCCACTTCTATCTGGTTCGCTCTTTCCGTGATATACCTTATGTAACAAAGGCATATGAGAATACCGACGACATGGTGCTGGATGGTCAGTTGCCACCAGACTCTACATTGCAGAAGTGCATCGATGACTTGGAAGATTCAGAGAAAGGATGTTATCAGTATGGCGTCTTTGGTCAGGGTGACTGGCGCAACTATGGCTTGATGAGCAAGGATGCTGTCCATGCTATTCTTGCGGACATCTACCTTTGGCGTGCTTCTATGTGGAGCAACACCGACAAGTCGAAGAGTGCCGAGTACTATCAACTATGCATTGACAATGTAGATAAGGTGCTGGCTTCCCACTTGGCTTATTATAAGAAGGTATACGATACGGACCCTGATTCAAAGACTAATCCTTATGGTCTCTATGATGGTTCTATGGCCTACTATTATATCTTCGGACAGGGCAACTCTCTGGAGAGTATCTTTGAGTTGCAGTTCAACGGAACCAACAATTCCAATGACCAGGTGCGCAGTTACTATTACAAGGAGAGTGAAAGTGCCACTCACGGTCTCTTAGTGGGTACAACTTTGGTGGGTAATTCTCTCAGCGATAATCCTACTCCGGCATCTTCAAGTGCTTCGACAAGTAGCTACTATCAGTCTGCCAACGATTACCGTTACTATGACACCAGTTTTGGCGTCAACACCGGTGGTAACTCTTCGTATGAGGTTCGCAAGATGGTAGGACAGGGTATGTCTTCTATTCCTTCAGACGGCAAAGGTTATTCATATTCTTCAGCAACTCGTCTGTATACGAACTATCGTCAGAACTGGATTGTATATCGTATCACCGACCTGATATTGATGAAGGCAGAGGCACAAGTACAGCTTGCTAACAGCACTGAATCCAAGTTGCAGCAGGCTTTCAGCCTCATTAATGCTGTCAACAAGCGTTCTATAGAAGCTCCTTATACGACTAATGCCTCTGATACATTGACATTCAGTAGTTATAAGACTCAGGAACTCATGGAAATGCTCTGCTTGCAGGAGCGCGGTCGTGAACTGTGCTTCGAAGGCAAGCGTTGGTACGACTTGATGCGTTATAGCTACCGTCATATGAAGGATGTGGATCCTACCAAGACTCTCTATGAGATAGATCCTAATGGTAGCCTTCTCCCAAGTTTGACTGAAAGCGACAATAAGTTGACTACTATCCTTGCCACAAGATATCTCTCAAATCTCTTCAAACTGAAGAACGAGGGCTATCTCTATTGGCCAATCCTACATTCAGAAACTAAGAACAATTCTCTGATTCACCAGAACCCAGTTTGGGTAGAAACCCAGACCTCTGACAGAAACGAGTAGAATTAGAACCGAATAACAAGTATAGCTTTATGACAAAAATCATGAATAAAATAGGTTGCACAATGTTGGGCGGTGCACTTGGTGCCTTGGCACTTGCATCTTGCTCAGAGAAAATTGATGAGAGCAATCTTTATACTTTCACGGGACAGACCGTTATTGACTATTTGCGTAGCAATGACCAACTCTCTGAGTTTGTGCAAATCTCAGACTCTGCTGGTATGTCCGACCGCTTGTCCGCTTATGGCACTTACACCTGCTTCGCTCCAACCAATGAGGCAGTGGAAAACTATCTGGACTCTCTTTACAATGACAACACTCGCGACGACCACAATAAGTTGTATGCAGATGCGAATATGACGTTGATAGAACGTCTCATGCATTCAGAAAAGCGTGACTCTCTCTGCAAGGACATTGTGGAATCTCAGGTGACGGGTAACAAGAAAACCAGCAACGACCTTTATCAGGAAACTGACATCACGATGATGCTCGGCAACACCCAGACTCCTAAGCGTATAGGCGATGACATCTATATGGATGGTATCTCTAAACTGACGCAGAGAGACCTGGAGATGGAGAATGGTATTGTACATATTGTTGACCGCATGTTCTATCGTTCCAGCAACTTGATTACTGATGAGATGGAGCGACTCGGCAACTATAAGATTTGGTGTCAGGCATTGAAGATGACAGGTTTGGTTGACTCTTTGAAAGAAACGGAGCGTACCGATGGCATTGAGTGGTTGACAATTGATGCCACTTCAGGAATGGATTTCCCTAAGACCTGTAAGGCAGGTTATACCATCTTTGCAGAGACCGACGAGGTTTTGAAAGCTAACCAAATCAACAGCGTAGAGGACTTGGTTCGTGTCGCTAATCAAACTTACGAGAATTGTGCTGACTGGTACAATTATGTAAGAAACAATAGTATTCAGATTAGCACGGGTACAGACTATCAGAATCCATGGAATGCATTGAACATGTTCTTGCGTTACCACATTCTTAAATACGTTGTGTCTTCAGACAAGTTGACTTATTCTTACAATGAGTTGTCTGACCTGGATGTATATGAGTACTATCGCACAATGCTTCCTTTTACCATGTTTAAGGTAACAGGTGTCAAGGAGCATGGCTCTGTAGCGGGAACATATATCAACCGCCGGTTGGCAAATCCTACAATGACTGAGGTGGCAGGTAATACCAACTTAAGTTCTTCTGCTTATACCAACCCTAATACGGTTGTAGATGCTGGTATTCTGATTGGTAATGATGAACTGACCTCAAGACAAGCTTCTAATGGTTATATACACCCTATCAACGGTTTGCTTACCTACAATTCTAATGTTCCTAACAATGTATTGAATGAGCGTATGCGTTTTGACTTCATGTCACTGTTGGACGAAAGTATCACCAACCGCTTTAGAGGTTATACAGGTGAGGACTTGAAGTCTGCTTTCGGTCGTTCTGAGGCAATTCGTAGCGTACGTTTCCCAAGCGGTTATTTCCAGAATATGGTGGTCTATAATGGAAATTCTTCCAACGTGACTTATCTTACAAAGGATCACGCCAATGGATACATGGGCTTTGATTGCTGGAATGACTATCAGGGCGATGAGTTGTTTATCACCAAGAGTGCTTTCGACTTTGCCATCAAGTTGCCACCAGTCCCCAAAGACGGAACCTATGAGTTGCGATTTGGCTATACTGCCAATGGCAAGCGTACCATCATCCAGTTCTTTATTGGTAAGAGTTCCAATAGAGGTGAAATGGAGCCTTTGGACATTCCATTGGATCAGAATGCTGAAATAACGGAAGCCAGCATAGGATGGAGTGCAGCTCAGGGTACAGACCAGGATGCCATCGATGATAAGGCGATGCACAACCGTGGTTGGATGCGTGGACCTCACTACTTCACTCACTTCAAGGGCGGTACTGGAGCAACTGCACGCTTCTATAATAGCGAAAATTCTCAGCGTACTCTCCGTCGTATTATTACTAAGATGAACTTAACACAGGGTGAAAATTATTGGTTGCGTTGCAAGACAGCAAAGCCAGAGGATACTAGCCGTGAGTTTGAGCTTGACTACATCGAGTTGGTACCAGTAAGTGTATACAACAACACCATTTACACGGAGGATGTATTCTAAATAGTGTCACAACAATAGAAAACAAGTAGTATATGAAATTAAGTTATATGATATTGACGGTCGCTACAGCCTTGGCATTCCAGGGATGCAGTGACTGGAACGACCACTACGACGGCGGTTCTGCACAAGAACCCGTGGGAGCAAACACCACCTTGTGGGAAGAAATCTCCAGCCGTGAGGATTTGAGCAACTTTGCAAAGATTCTCCAGAAAGTAGGTTATGATCAAGCTTTGGCTTCAGATCAAAGCTATACGGTATGGGCTCCTACCAATGACGTCTTTGATTTCGACAAGTATAATGCTATGAGCGACAGCCTCCTAAAGGCAGAGTTCATCAATAACCACATCGCAAGAGGTTATCATCGCGCACTTGGAACCATCGACGAGCGTGTGTATTTCTTGAACAAGAAGTTCATGGAATTCAAGGGCGATGGCTCTTACAGTATTGGTGGTATCGATGTGACAACCCCCAACTTAACGGGCAAGAATGGTATCATGCACATCATGGGTAACCAAATCATTGATTTCCGTCCTAACTTCTACGATTATTTCACTCGTGAACATGAGGACGGATTTCAAACCTCAGCCATTGGTAAGATATTCTCAAGCAATCAAACTCGTGAGATAGACTTGGACAACAGTGTTGTGGGTCCGATGAAGGATGGACAGATTACCTATCTTGACACCGTATATACGGAGAAGAACAAGATGTATGACCTCTTGAATGCCAAGTTGGGTACTGAGGACAGTAGTTACACAGCCATCATACCAAGCGATCATGCATGGGAGATAGCCAGAACTAAACTGCAGGGATATTATAAGTATCCAGATAGGATTCAGGCATTCACTTATACAACTAATGACAATAATGAGTTGAAATATACCACTCAGACAATTTCTACAGTAGAGAGAAAGGATAGTTTGGCAGATATCTATATCCGCAATACCATGTTGTATCCTTTATTCTATAGCAACTCAGTCAATACTTGCCTGAAGAACGAGGGTACACCTACTTCAGCATTAGACTCTATCAAGAGTACTTCGTACGGTGTGATTGCCAATACTTTGGACTACAAAGGTATGGCTTTCCAGACCAATGATGCGTCTGATTTGTTTGTAGGGGCTACCAAGCAGGTACTTTCCAATGGTGTGGCATGGTTGACCGATAGCTTGCGCTTCAAGCCTTGGCAGTATGGATGTCCATTGATTAGACTTCGCGCCACAACTGGAAGTTACCAGCCTGCTACTACCAATACCAGTAGAGTGCAGAGCGTGAGAGTAAGTTCGGATGAGCGCAACGAGGCTGTGGAGGGTACTCTTTACGGATCATCTTATCTCTCGGTGACTGCAGGACAGAATCAGCGTCCAAGCGTATATTTCTATATACCGGGTTTGATGAAGACCAAGTATGCAGTATACCTCTCTATGGTACCAGAGAATATTGATGATGCTACTAAGGAACCAGCAGTTCAGACTTTGCAGATAAAGAAATTGGATCACACGACTAATGGAGCGGCAACTGCCTCTTCTACAGGTTCTCTTCCAGTAAGAAGAAATCTTACGGGTGCGACAGGTGTGACATTTGATTACGGTACACAGGAGAGTGCACGTATTGTGACCAAGTATATGGGTGAGTATGAGCCTAACTTCTGTTACAAAGGACTGCCCGGCACACCTACAGCTTATCCATTGTTTGAAGTCTTGGCTACAAGCAAGACTGCGATACCTGAAAAGAGCAAGCAGATTGTTTTGGGAATCTCCAACATCATCTTGGTTCCAATGGAAGCAATTGATTATTATATGCAGCAGGGTGTCATCACCGACTATAAGGATGAAATGCCGGAGTTGTTCTGGCATCTGAACACTACAACCTATTAATAATAACGAACTCAATATTTGAATACAATGATAAATTTCAGAATATTGGCTATCATGGGCTTGACGGTAGCTGCCGCACAAGTCAATGCCCAGGCTACTGACGAAGCAGGGGAGAAGGTGACGACTGCCGTTGCAAAACAATTGCCTACCTATCCTATGATGGAGGTGACGGGCACAGTGCTCGACGCGGCCACCAACAGTCCTCTTGCTGGTGTACAGGTGCAGGCCCTCGGCAACAACCGCTATGCAGCCATGACCAAGGAAGACGGTACATTTGTAATCAAAGTACCTACATTCACCACTTCGCTCTTCCTTTATACTCCTTTGTATGCTAACTTGCAAGTTGCTATTACCTCTGACCATAAGGTGAAGGCAAAGATGCTGAGCGACAAGTTCAAGGTAATGTATGAAGACAAGACCGCTTTGGGCAATGATGCAACCTTGAGTCCAAGCGTCACCACACAGACCTCCGTGGAGGATTTGATAGCAGACGGACTGGGCGCAGATGTTCGCACCATCAAGCGTTCGGGTACACCGGGCATCGGTTCGGCAATGTTTATTCGTGGACTCAATTCTCTGAACGCCAACGCACAGCCTTTGATTGTTATCGACGGTGTGCCACAGAGTATGCAGTATGATGGCGTTACTTTGCAGAATGGTGGTTACAACAACGTGTTATTGAACCTTAACCCTGCTGATATAGAAAAGGTTACTGTCTTGAAGAATGGTACTGCTATCTATGGTGCGAAAGGTGCCAATGGCGTAATTGTCATCGAGACACGCCGTGGTCATAGCCTTGCTACACGCATTGAGGCCAATGTGGGTGTGGGTGTCAATCTCTTGCCACGCTTGCCTAAGATGATGAATGCCTCTCAATACATGAGCTATGCCACTGAGATGCTGGGCACTTATCCTGAGATTGGTTCTATCATGAGCAACAACAACCTCAACTTCCTCACACAGGATCCCAACAACTACTATTATCATACTTACCATAATGACACCGACTGGAGCAAAGAGGTGTATGAGACTTCCATGTCGCAGAACTACAACATCAATGTGCAGGGAGGTGACAACGTAGGTATGTATAACTTGTCGTTGGGCTATACGGATGGTAAGAGCACTGCAAAGAAGAACGACTTCAATCGTCTGAACGTGCGTTTCAACAGCGACTTTAAGATAACAAATAACTTCACGACTCAGTTTGATATCGACTATGTTAAGTTGACACGCAATCTCTTCGATGATGGTACACCAAGTGATTTCTCACAAGGTACTGTGACCTCACCAACACTCTTGGGACTTATTAAGGCTCCTTTCCTGAGCCCATATGTGTACAATAACACTACAGGAAAGTTCTCTGCAACAATGTCAGATGCCGATACTTTCCTTTCCGCGCTGAGCTCTAACTTGTCGTTGGCTAACCCTACGGCATTGTTGGTTAATGGTGAGGGAAAGAACAAGAACCGTATGGAAAACTCTATGTTCCATGCTCGTCTGGCACCTAAGTTCAAATTGGGTGAAGGCTTCTATTTGTCAGAGAACATCAACTACACATTGAACCGTAACTCACAGCGTTACTATCGTCCGAAGGGTGGTGTGCCAACCTACTATGTTGAAGGTTTGGGACGTGTACAGACTTTGTCTGCGTCTATCTTCGGCAAGGAGGAGACCATCATGAGCGACACTCGTTTGGACTACTCACATATATTTGGTGCACATACCCTGAATGTCATGGGCGGTTTCAGATACCTTTCGTTCAACTATGAGATGAATGAGCCTAAGGGACAGTATCAAAGTGCAGGTAACGACAAGGTGCCAAATGTATCCAACTCCATGGACTTCAAGTCGGCTACTGGTAGCGACTACAAGAAGAGAAGCCTTACTTGGTATGCACAGGCAGACTACAACTATCGCAACCGCTATTTCTTGCAGGTGGCAGCCTCTATGGAGAGCAGTAGCGCCTTCGGTGAGAAAGCTACAAGCCTTCGCTTGGGTGGCGTAAGTTGGGGCTTGTTCCCAAGCGTAGAGGCTGGTTGGGTGATAACTAACGAAGACTGGTGCCCAAGAAACATCGGTATGGATTATCTCCGCCTCAACGCTGGTTACGAGATTAGTGGTAACGATGACATCAACGGCACTGCTGCACGCACTTCTTTCGAGGTTATCAAGTATCTCCACAATTCTGTGCCTGCTGTACAGCTTAACAACATCGGTAACGAGAACATTACTTTTGAGAAGACCAATAAATTCTATGCTGGTTTCGAGAGCCAGTGGCTCAATAACCGATTGGGCTTTGACTTCACTGTCTTCTTCAACCGCACCAACAACCTTCTTACCCTGAAGAACTTTACTACGCCAGTGGCAGGTGTGAAGAACTATTGGAGCAATGATGGTAGTTTGGAAAACAAGGGCTTCGAAGTAAACATCAATGGCAAACCAGTAGTGGCACGCAACTTCACCTTGGAGTTGGGAGCAAGCATCGGACACTACAAGAACACCATCAAGTCGCTTCCTAACGAGACTTACCTCGCCTTGGATGGCAATGCGACGGGTGCCTTGGGTTATACCTCTTCTATATATGGCACAGACAATGTTGCCACTATCGTAAATCAGAGTGTCGGTGTGTTCTATGGCTACAAGACTCTTGGCGTGTTCTCTACCGACGCAGAGGCAAAGGCTGCTGGAAAAGATGGCTATCTCTATCAGGAAGACAATACCGGAGCTCGTCAGGAGTTCAAGGCAGGTGACATGCATTTCGCCGATCTCAATGGCGATGGTAAAATCTCTGAAGCAGACAAAACCATCATAGGTGATCCTAATCCAGACCTTTACGGAAACATGTTCGCACGTGCCACATGGGGCAACTTTACACTGTCTGCAGTGTTCGGTTACTCACTCGGCAATGACATCTACAACTACCAGCGCAGTGTGCTTGAGGGAGGAAAGAACTTCTACAACCAGACCTCTGCTATGGCAAATCGTTGGCGCAACGAGGGACAGGTAACCAATATCCCACGCATCTCTTATGATGACGAGATGGGTAACTCTCGTTTCAGTGACCGCTGGATAGAGGATGGTAGCTATCTGCGTCTCCGTTCATTAAACCTCAACTACAAGGTGCCAGTCAACTGGTCATGGTTGCAGGGTCTTCAGGTTTGGGTAGAGGCTAACAACCTCTTCACTATTACCAAGTATTTGGGTAGTGATCCTGAGATGTCAGCAGGCAACAGTGTGCTCTATCAAGGCATTGACACAGGTTGCGTAGCATCGGGACGTTCCTTTACCTTAGGTTTGAAAATTAATTTGTAATACAACAAACAGTAGCATAAGAACATGATGAAAATAAAATATTTCATAGGAATTGCCTTGTTGGCAGTGACATTCAACTCATGCAGTGATATGCTCAACAGTGAGTCAGACCGTTATGTATACAATCCAGAATTGGATCAGAAGGTCGATTCGATGTTTTATATCAACGGCATCTTGAAAGGTGTGCAGCAAGCCATAGACCAGACTGTGCTTACCAATGAGCTTCGTGGCGACTTGCTCTCGCCAACTTCATATGCATCGACCGACCTGCGCCGTTTGGCTTCGTTCGACTATGCCGATGGCAACAAGTATGACTCTGCATACGTATATTATCGCATTATCAACAACTGCAACTACTACGTGGCACACCGCGACACCACATTGGCGACTGGATCAAGTATGGTAGCCATGAAGGAGTATGCTGAGGCAAAAGCCATTCGTGCCTGGGCTTACATGCAGTTGGCACGTACTTATGGAAGTGTGCCATTCTATACATCTCCGCTTACCAATATCGCTGAAGTGGAGCAAGCAGCTAATCTGGAGCACAAGGACATGAAGGGCATTTGTGATGCCCTGGCTCCTGACTTGGAGCAGTACGTCAACCTTCCAGTGCCAAATTGGGGAAGTTTTGACGCTGGAACTACGGACAATGGCGGTAGCAAGACAGTGGCGACAGCCAAGATGATGTTCCCAGTGCGTTTGGTATTGGGCGACTTGTATTTGGAAACAGGACAGTACCCAAAGGCTGCTGAACATTATTTCCAGTATTTGAAGCAGCAGAAGTTGGTATGCGGCAACTATGTAGCAAGTTTGTCCAACTATCCAAATTACATGGAGTTGCCGACAACCGTGACATCAAAGGAAACATCCCATTATGCCAATACCTCTACGACAAACTGGACATCTATCTATAGTTTCGACAACGAGACCCAGACCTACGTGGCAATGGCAAGTAACAAACTGCGCGGACAGATTACAGAGTTGCCAAGTCTTTTCGGATACAACTATTACACATCTTCAGACGGTAATACCTACAATGAAAAGATGTCGTTGGAGCCTTCTTCAGCTTACTTGAACCTGTCTAACAGTCAGAGTTTCTACTATCAGACAAAGAGTGGTATCACCGTGACAGCAGGTTCGCAACCTATCGGTGACATGCGCTATCATTCAAGTTATACCAACTATCGTGTGTCTACATTGCCTGAGGCAGCCAAGATTATCAACAAATATCAAAATGCCAACATTCAGATTTACCGCACCGCTGGCATCTATTTGAAATTGGCAGAGGCTATCAATCGTATGGGACATCCTGATGTTGCTTTCGCTGCCTTGAAGGACGGTTGGAACCATCGTCTGGAGAAGGACACCACCTATATGACAGAGGAAGGACTCCAGTTCCTCAAAACCACAATTCCATTCTTGACTGCAGAAAATGAGGTGATTTTCAATGATGAGGATCAGACCAAGGACTATAGCCTTGGTAACCAAGGCATCCACACTCGTGGCTGTGGATATACCGCTGGCAACCTCTCAGAGTACAAGTTCAATACAGAGGTAGAAAAGAAATGGGCTGCCATGAGGGCAAAGGGTTATCAGATACCTAATACAGCCAAAGATACTCTCAATGCAAAGATTGATGCCGTAGAGGACTTGCTCTGCGATGAGATGGCATTGGAGTTGGCTTTTGAAGGCTCACGTTTTGGCGACCTCTGCCGTATAGCGCGCCATAAGAACACCGAGAGTCCATTTGGAAGCAACTATGGTTCAATTTGGTTGAGTGACAAGTTGGCATTCAAGAACCCAAGTCTTGACTTGACAAATACGAATAATTGGTTTATGCCTTTTAAATAATAACTAAACGTATTTTACAAACAAATTCAAACAATTAACAATGAACAACAAATTACTTTATTCTGCTATGTTGCTTGCTTTAACAGGCACCAACGAGGCAATGGCACAGAAAGTTACAGCACCTGATTTTCCTGCTGTACAATTGAAATTGGACGGTACTGATACCGTTTATGTTTATAACGTCAAGGCTCAGATGTGGCTCAATGCTGGTAACGCTTATGGCACCCAGACCTCTTTGAAAACAACAGGTATGGGTATCGTGTTCGTTCCTAACACAAGCGCACCTGGTACCTATCAACTGGTCAACAATTCTAATGGTAGCTATGGAAGAAAAATTTTCTACAATGCCAAGGATGACAATGGTGGTACTTCCTATGTAGATTACGCCAGCCAGGGTATTGAAAAATGTAACTGGGAGGTACATTTGAAGGCTGACGGCAAATTTGAGCTTCGCGCAGATAGCGTGAAGTTTGGCGAGGAGACAGAAGGTACTCTGGCAGGATATAATCCTAACGATGCGGAAAAGACTGAGACAAGTGACGGTTACTTCCGTCCAGTTTTGAATATGTCCAACGATGACGCAGCCGATTATGGAGTAGAATGGTTAGCTGCATCACCTGCTGATTATCCGATTTTTAATTATCGTTTAAACTCATTGATGCCGGCTATCAATGATGCCATTGATGCAGGTGCTGACGTTACTAAGTCTATTGAAGTTTACAACAATGCAGATGCAACGTTGGATGAGATGAAAGAGGCTTGTCAGTATGCTCTTGATATGAAGCGTAACAAGGATATGGAAGGTGCTTCTTCAAAAGATGTAAAGGACATTACCAGCTATATCACCAACGCAAACTGCAACAGTATGACTGGCTGGACAAAGAACACTGAGGTTTATGACAACGATGGTAATGTCGGATCTGGTGGTCATGGTTTCAACTGGAATACTCATACTACTACCTACACGACCGAATCTGATGGACATACAACAGATACATTTATCGAGCGTTGGGTACACAGAAACTCTATCTATGATTGCTATGATTCAAGTAAGTCGGAAGCAAATGCCGGTCACTTGAGTGATGGTTCCGTATCGCAGACCTTGACTAATTTGCCTGCTGGTGGTTACAAGTTGACTTGCTATGCCAATGCTAACCAACAAGGTATGCAAGAAAATGACCCAACTTATCGTCCAGAGGGTGCTTATTTCTTTGCTACTACCAATGGGGTAGAGAAGAAGGTAAAGGTTGCCACTGCCGTTCAGTCACCAGAGAAGTACGAGCTCTACGTTACTGTTGAGGAGGGTGCAGACCTTACTTTTGGTATGAAACTTGAGAATACCACTGCCAACTGGGTGTTTATTGACGATGTGACTCTGTCTTATTATGGCACAGACGCTTTGGTAATGTCTGTTGAGGCAGCAAAGACACGTGCTGAAGAGAAATATGAGGCAGTTCGTGGCTATTCTATCTGCGAAGATTACATCAATGATGTAGAAAGTGTCTACGATAGTATTAGTGATTTGGATGCAGCTTCTTGCACACAGGCAGATGTAGACAAGTTGCTTGAAGATTTGGACAATGCTGTTGCTGCTGCCGAGAAGAACAAGACTCTCTATGAGACTTTGGTAAGTCTGGGCGATGACCTTAATGAGTTGACTAGCAACGATAAGTATGAAAGCGATGATTTGCAGGCAGCAATGGATGATTGCGGTAATGGTGAGTCTTACGAGGATCTCTGTGGTAGTTTCGCATTGAAGTCAGAGGCATTGCAGACTTACATCGAGAAACTGCAGAAATTGATGGAGTCTACCCGCAAGTCTGCAATCAAGGTTGACGCTGATGTTACCAGCGAATTGTTGACCAACCCTGACTTTGCGGCTATCAGTGGATGGACCAATAAGGGAGGTACCTTTAACTCCACATGGCAGAACATCGAGGCTTATCAGACTACATTTGATGTATACCAGGAGGTAACAGATATTCCTAATGGCGTATATGAAATTTCTGCACAGGCAATGCACCGTATTGCAAGCAATTCTGTAGTTTCTGAATTGTATCCAGAAGATGAGAATGAGATTACCGCTTACATCTATGGAAATGACTATACTGCTAAGTTTGCTTCCACTTACTCATATGGTATGGATGAGCAGAAGGTTACTACTGGAAATGCCGACTATCAGTATGGTGACAAGTGGTATCCTAACTCAATGCAGGGCTTCGCAGAGGCATGCGCAGAGAGCGAGGATGCTTACAAGACTACCGTTTATGCTCTTGTTACTGATGGCAAACTCCGCATCGGTGTGAAGGAGGAGGCAAGACCTTCTGGTCGTAGCGGTGACTGGGCTATCTGGGATAACTTCAAGGTTGTCTACAAGGGCGAGTCTTCTGAGGCATTGAACTTGTGTACAGGTGCCTTGCTTTCTGACGCTAAGGCTTTGGAAAACTCTAAGATGAACGCTGGTGTATGTGCAGATTTGATAGCAGCCACTTCAGCAGTTGAAAGTGGAGCTACAATAGACAACATTGCAGCTTTGAATGAGGCTATTATTGCTGCAAAGGCTTCTGTCAAGGTTTACGAACCTCTCGTTTCTGCAATCTCGGATGTTGAGTCACGCTATGAGAGCAATGAGTCTGAAACCGTTACAACCGATGCAGCCAAGGCTATCTACAATGCAGGTAAGAAAGCAGCAGAGGATGCTTGTGATAATGGTACTGTAGACAATAACGAGGAGGCTATCAATGCTGCTATCAAGGAGTTGAACGCAAGCTTCAACAAGTACCTCATCAATGATGTCATCGCTGCTGCACAGGACAATGAGTCAGTAGACATCAGCAAGGTTGTTTCTAACTACGACTTCGCTACTATGGACAAGACTGGTTGGACCTACTCTACTAAGAATGGTAATCCTGGTTTCCAGGCTAGCAACGAGGTGAAGGCTGTTGAGTTCTATAACTGTCAGGTATTTGATATGAGCCAGGAGATTGTAGGTTTGCCTGCAGGTAAATATGAGATTTCTGCACGTGCATACTATCGCAAGGGTACTCCTATCAGCACAGATGACGCTGTGAACACTTATGTTTACGCTACTTCTGATGCTACTAAGTCTGAGAAGAAACAGCAGGCTATCCAGCCTATCTGGGCAGGTCCTGTTGCTGAGGCTGATTTGACAGAAATCGGTGTCATGTCGACAACAAGCGGTTTGACATCATATGAAGAGGCATACCTGCCTAACAACATGGTTATGGGACAGAAATTCCTTTCATCAGAATTGGTAGGCTACAAGTATGACTCTGATGTCGTGACATTCGATTATGATGGTACAAGTCCATTCATCATCGGTTTGTCTAACGATGCTCAGGTTTCTAACGACTGGACATTCATCAAGTCTGTCAGTGTGAAGTATATCAAGGGCTCTGTTGCCGACGGCATCGATAATGTTATCGACAGCGAGAATGCTGGTGATGTTGTTTCTACCGAAATCTTCGATGCAAGCGGTTCTAAGACCAATGTACTGAAGAAGGGTATCAACATTGTTAAGTCAATCATGAGCAATGGCTTAGTAAAGGTTAAGAAGGTGATTGTTAAGTAATCCCTGACACACTTTTACAGACCATTAATACAATTCAAGGCAGGCGGAATGCAGAGAGCGGTAACCTCCTGTACCCGCCTGCCTTTTTCCTTACCATCGCCTTGACATAGGCTAAAACCTAATTAAATGAACTTGAGAAAACCTTTACTTTTTAGTTCTCTGCTTTGCGCTTCTCTTTCTGCTACAGCGCAGGTATCGATGGTTGTCGATGCCCAAAAGCGTGCGTCACTCATTAGCCCATATCAATATGGTCTCTTCTTTGAGGAAATCAACCATGCTGGTGATGGAGGTCTCTATGCGGAGATGATTCGCAACCGTTCTTTTGAGGACAACAGCAGCTTGCCTGAATATTGGTCTGCCATTAAGGGCAGTTCGCAAAGTGTCACTCTCTCCCTCAACAAAACCAATTTGCTCAACAACGCCCAGTCCACATGTCTTAAAATGTTGGTAAGTGGAGCTAGCGCCAGCAAAAAGGCTGGTGTATACAACAGTGGCTTTTGGGGAATGAAATTCACCACCGACTCCATCTATCACTTGTCCGTTTGGGTGAAAGGAGCAAAATCGTTGAGTGGCAAAATCTATGGACAATTACAGAAGGCGGATGGTAGTGCTGCTTCGGAAGAAGTGCAGCTGTCCGGTGATCTGACAACAAATACATGGGTAAAACTGACTGCGCAAATCAAGGCTACTGCCGACTGCGCCGATGGACGTTTCGCCCTTTTGATGTCTACTGGCGGTACCGTCTACGTAGACATGGCATCTCTGATGCCTTACACCTGGAAAGGTCGCAACAATGGATTGCGTCCTGACTTGGCACAACTTCTCTATGAAACAAAACCTACCTTCCTCCGCTTCCCTGGTGGTTGCTATGTCGAAGGCCAAGATAATTATGACAATGCGTTCCAATGGAAGAAGACTATCGGTCCGATAGAACAACGTCCTGGTCATTGGAACAACAACTGGAAATATCGCTCTTCCGACGGCTTGGGGTATGATGAGTACCTGCAGCTCTGCGAAGACTTGAATGCTGCACCTATGTTTGTGGTCAACGTAGGTCTGGGACATGGCTTCACCATTCCTTTCGAACAGGTAGATACCCTCGTGCAGAATACCTTGGATGCCATCGAGTATGCCAATGGAGACGAGACCACGGAGTGGGGAAGCAAGCGTATCGCCAACGGACATGCTGCCCCCTATAATCTGAAATTTATCGAGATTGGCAATGAGAACGGACAGCCAGAGGCACGTACTGAATATAGTCGCCGTTACGCTAAGTTCTATGAGGCTATTCATGCCAAATATCCTGACCTGATCATCATAGGCAATGTAGAGGCATGGGGTACGGACAATCCTGCCTGGGTCTTGGATAGCCCTGTGGATTTGGTAGATGAGCATTACTACCGTTCTTACTCATGGATGCGCAACAACTATAATAAGTATGACCGCTACAACCGCACCATCGGCGTTTATAATGGCGAGTATGCCGCCAATGCCAGTGGCACATACGGTCAGTATGGCAACATGAACAGTGCATTGGGCGAGGCCATCTATATGCTGGGCATGGAGAAGAACTCCGACGTCTGCAAGTTGGCAAGTTTCGCCCCTATCTTCACCCACGAGCAAGATCCCCTTTGGGCATATGACATGATTCACTTCAATGCAGCCAAGAACTTCTGCACACCATCTTATTATGTACAGAAGTTGTTGGGCAACAATCTCGGCAAGCAAAACCTGCAATGGACGGAAAGTGACAACGTGGCTACTGTCGGCAATAAACTGATAGGTGTCGGAGCGTGGTCAACACAAGTGCAATACGATGATGTGAAAGTGACCGATGAATCTGGTAATGTGCTCTTGTCCGACGACTTCTCAGCGCAGAATGATTGGACCGAAGGAACTGGTACATGGAAAGTTTCCGACGGCGTGCTGGCACAGACTGGAAGTGCAAACAACTGCACCGACATCAACCAAACCATTATCAGTGCCGACCATTATATATATAATGTACGTGCAAAGAAGACTGGGGGAGGCGAGGGATTCCTCGTTATCTTCAACTATAAGGATGCCGACAACTATTGTTGGTGGAATCTCGGAGGATGGAACAACACCCAGCATGGAGTTGAGATGTGCGTAAATGGATCAAAGACCACTTTAGCATCGGCATCAGGTACTATCAAGACCGGACAGTGGTATGATGTGGAAATCGAGGTCTCTGGAAACGAAGTGACTTGCCGTCTTGATGGAAAAGACATCCATAAGTTTACTCTGCCTTCTGAACAACGCATCTACCAATCCGTGCAAATAGACGAGGAAAACGGTCTCTTGTATCTCAAGGTTGTTAATCCTAACGCAGAGGCTTCCACCCTCCATCTCGACCTGAAGAACATGCAGGCAGAGAGCGGAACGGTTGTACGCTTGACTTCACAGAATGGTACCGACGAGAATAGCATGGATAATCCTTTCACCGTTGTACCGTCGGAAGAACAGACTCTCAGTGATGTCAACGACCTCCATATTCCAGCCTATTCGCTCAACGTGTTCAAGTTGAAAGTTAACAATGTAGCTGCTGAGGTTCAGGATGAAGTGTTGGCTGAGGATGCTGACAAATATGGTTATCTCTATGCCCACATGCACAGCAGCAACCAGGTGACATGTTATGCGTTGAGTCGTTATGGCAATAGTTTCAATGACCTCTTCAATAGTGGTGAGGTGTTTGACACTCAGAAATACACTTCGACTGGAGGTATGCGCGATGCCTATGTGACGCGTATGGAGAATGGCAAGTTCATCCTGGCGGGCACCGACATGAACTCAGCCTTGGGCTGGACCAGCAATCACATTATGGTGCTGATGCTAAGCAATGACCTCGTACATTGGGACAAGAGCATCACCATTGACCTTGAGAGCGATGAAAACATGAAGGCACTGGGCTTGACCGATGTGAAGGATATGACCGCAGCCTGGGCACCAGAGGTCATCTATGACCCTGTGACCAAGAAATATGTGGTGTATTATTCTGTGGGATTCCCCGACCGTCATCGCATCTATTATTCTTTGGTCAATGAGGACTTGACGGAGGTTTCTTTGCCTAAGTTGTATTTTGACCCAGGTTATGACATAATTGACGCAGATATAGCCTACAACAAGTTGGACGACCAGTATGTCATGATTTACAAGACCGAGAGCGGTGCCCATCATCTCAGACAGGCCACTGCCAAGACACTTGTGCCTGCTGATGGCAAGACCACTGGAGTTTGTCAATGGACAATCGACCCAGACTTCGACTTCTCGGATTCCAACCAGTCTATAGAGGCTCCAAGTTTGTTCCGTCCGATAGGAAGCAAGACATGGAAGTTGGCTTATATGAACTATAGTGGCGGTGGCTATCGCATGGTAACTCTCGATGAGCACTGCAAGAATCCGCAGGACAAGGCTAACATACAAGGCGACGTAAAGGCACAGCATGGTTCTTTCGTGAAGTTGACAGAGCGCGAATACACACATCTCGAGACTTGGGAGAAGGTAGTGACGCTTTTGGAGAAAGCCAAGCAGTTGCAGGAAGTGCAGTCCGTAGAAATATTGGATGATGCAATACGATTGGGAGAAATCGCAATCAATGAGTCTGGCACATTTGATGAGGAATATCAAGCGATGCAGAAAGCCTATGATTCCTTACAGAAAGCCTTGCAGGGATATGAGGAGTACTTGCGCGAACTTGCCTATGAGGGAAAGTTGGCGGATATGACTTTCCTATTGCAGAACCCAGATTTTTCCAATGGTGGCAATGGATGGAGCGGTACTTCGTTTACAGCGGCATCCCAGGGTGTGGCAGAGCACTACAATAAGACCTTTGACTTCTATCAGGAGTTGACAGGTCTCCCCAACGGTCACTACCGTGTGGAGGTGCAGAGCTTCTATCGTGCGGGTGGCAGTTCGGAGGCTTCGGCTACCCACAATGCAGGGACCGAAAAGATAAATGCTCTTCTCTATGCCAACAATGAGGAGAGTGCTGTTTGCTCACTCTATGACAGTGACCAATTTACGCTTTCTCCTTACACCTATCCAGACAATGTAACCCAGGCCAACATCGCATTCAACACTAAAGACCTATATCATTGTTCGGTGGAATGCACAGTGACAGATGGCACCTTACGGTTAGGCATCAAAAGTGAGAACCATATCAATGCTGACTGGTGCTGTTTCGACAACTTCAAGTTGACTTACTTGGATGCGATAAACAGCATCGATAATGTGCAGGCAGAAGTTTCGGAAAAGTCCTCTCCAGCCTATAGCCTTGATGGAATCAAACTTCAGAAGGTGCCAAGCAACAAGGTATATATTGTCAATGGAAAGAAACGGATAAACAAAATATAATAAAACTAATGAAGATAATGAAATACAAAAAAAACTTTCGAACGATGGTGATGGCAATGGCACTTGCTTGTGGCGTGTGCGATGCCATGCCATTGATGGCAGCTGAGGCTTCGGTTGTCACCAGCAAGGTCTGGCTGAGTGGTGCGACGCACATCTTTGGCAGAATGACCGTGTCAGGCATTGCCTCTGGCAATATCTCAAAGCAGGGATTTTGTTACTCTACTACAAACAAGGTGCCAACTGTCGATGACCAAGTGTGCATTACCTACTTGACCAATCAGGGACGCATCTACACTCTGTCGGGATTGACCCCTTCCACCGTTTATTATATACGTGCTTATGTGAAGAAGTCAAATGGTGATATCGTTTATGGCGAGCCAGTAAAGGCTATTACGCGTCCGCAGGGTGGAGTAAGTTATGGCATTCGCGACGGTTTCCCCTCCGATGCTCTGACGCGCATTCAGAGTGCGGCAAAGCAGGCCATCGACTTGTGGAATGAATACACCGGCATCCACGGACTTTATGTCAATATCGGTTATGGCGAAAGCACACCTACTGCCGACTGCAGTTATGGTGGATGGATGAGAGTAGGACCTAACTCCTCTTATCAGAAGACTGGCACCTTGCTCCATGAGATGCTTCATGCCATCGGTGTCGGAACCATCAGCACCTGGAGCAACAACTCATTCCTTCGTTCCAACACGACATCAGGCTACTGGCTTGGTCCTCGTGTTACACGTGCCGTGCGTTTTTGGGACAACAGCACTACGAGCATGCTCAATGGTGACGCCACCCACATGTGGCCTTATGGTATCAATGGCGCGCATGAGGATACCGGAACCGATATACTTTACATCGGCAATTCTCTTCTTGCAGAGGCATTGGGCGAGGACGGACTTGCACCGACTTCCAGCCAGTTTGCCACACCTGCCTATGTCTTTGAGCAGGATGATGACGCGAAGTATTACTTGAAAAACGAAGAGGACGGACTGTCTTCCAAGTTCTTGCGTGTAGACAAGACTGGTAATCTGCAATGGAAAGCCATGACTGTCGATGAGGCTACTGCCAACGACAGTGCTGCATGGCACATCACTTTCGATCCCATCACTTGCTATTACTCTCTCCAAAATGCAGCCACGGGACGTTATATGACCTACAAGTCAACAGGTAGCAATGGCATCAAGACTGTGGAGGCAAGCGGCGAGTTGACATCCATGGAGAAGTTCCACTTCGTGCCTTCTCCTGTGGTGGTGACAACTATCAATGGCGAAGACAAATATGGTTATTGGATTGCCAATGTGCAGAGTAATGATGTTCACTGTCTGGGAGTTCGCTCCAACAGCAGTTCTTTGTATTCTGACACCTTTACATTCAATCAGAATGGTGGAACTCAGCGATGGATGATTGTCAACGGTCAGGAGTTGCAGGACATGATGAATAGCCTGAAGACTGCAGCAATGGAGAAGTTGAGCGCTCAAATCAAGAATTACGAGAGCTTGCTGCAGGTGCCTCATGAGGAGAATGAGGCTGGAGCCGATGCCACATACTCTTCTGTATTGGCTCAGATGAAGGAGAAAATGGCAGATGCTACGCTGGAAGACCTTTCAGAAATGGAGACAGAGGCGGGTGAAGCCATGCGCACATTCCTTGGACAAGTGCAAGCCACTTCGGCTGACGAACCTTTCGACCTGACCTTCATGATGCAGAATCCTGGCATGGATGCCACGGATGGATGGACTGCCAACAACAGCACGTCTTTGCCTTCCATCGGTTACTCTTGCGCAGAGTTCTATCAGAAGGACATCGACTTGTCTCAGAAGTTGACACAGATGCCTATCGGAACATATGAACTGAAAGTACAAGCCTTCCAGCGTCCGGGTTCGACAAGCAATGTCAGCACTGCCTATGCTGCTGGTACAAGCAAGGTAAATCCTTACATCTATCTCAACAAGGTGACCAACAAGCAGATTATCTGCAACATCATGCAGGATGCCCAAACCTCCAAACTGGGCGTGGGCAAGGAGGCTACCGCTGGAACGAAGTATGTCCCTAACGACATGCAAGCTGCAAGCAATTATTTTGCAAAACATCTGTATGAGAATAGTGTGAAGGCTACTACGACAAGAAAGTCCACTCTGACCATCGGTATCAAGGGCACCAACTCTGACGACAATTACTGGACTATCTTTGATAATTTCCGCCTCTATTATTACGGCAAGGAGATACCTTCAGGCATCCAGGATGTGAACGTGGAAGAGCCAGTGCATCATAGTCAAGGTGTATATACCATCAGCGGACAACTCGTAAGAAGCGATGCTGAGAACCTCATCGGATTGCCAAGTGGCATCTACATTGTCAATGGCAAGAAGGTCGTTGTCAAGTAAGTATCTTAACGATAAGTAAATATATAATATAAAAATAGTGTAAATTATGAAGTTAAGAAGTTTCATGCTTTCATTATTGTTGGGCATGTCGTCGCTTGTGTTTGCCGACAACACCCAGCAAAGCGTGGCACAAGTGATAGAGCCTGTGACCATCGGTGAAAAGGTGGATTACCACATCACTTCAGCCACACCATTTGCGACAACGGGTAGCATAGACCTCTCTAGCACCCAGCGGTCTGTATTAATCTTCGACAGTCTTCTTCCCAGCGAGGCCAAGAGTTGGCTTGCCAATGTCACCATCAATGGTGCCAAGGCTGTGGAAGGCTCAAACTGTCAGCTGCGTATCTATGGAGGAGGCTCTATGATTCTGCCATATACGGCAAAGTCTCCTCTGACGGTGTATACCCAGCCCAACTATGAAGGAGACTCCGAGAATAAGTATGAAGTCAATACCATCTACAGCCTTAGCAGCGACAAGGTGTTCAACAACAACATCCGAAGCTTTACCTTGAAGCGTGGCTATATGGTTTGCTTTGCCACCCAGTCTAACGGACAAGGCTACAGCCGTGTGTTTATCGCAGACAAAGATGACGTAGAGTTTTCTTCTATGCCAAAAGTGCTAAATGGCAGAATATCTTTCATCCGCATCAGCAAGTGGAACAATGTCATCAAGCGTGGATGGGCTGGTTATTGGAGTGATGCCACCCAAGAACTGCTCAACACGGGATGGGCATACAATTGGGATGCCAGCACACATAGCAGTTGGACAGACCGTGAGTATGTCACCCAGCACCACCATGAGGGATGGCCTGGCATTGCAGACGTAGGCAACAATTCGGGCAGTGCCAACATCCTTGGCAATAATGAGCCAGACAACAAGGCTGACGACAAGGAACAGGACATCGACGTGAAGAATGTGCTTGCAAACTGGCCACAGATGATGGCAACAGGTCGTCGACTTGGTTCGCCTGCCGTTTCAAGCAATTACAGCTGGCTCTATGAGTTTATCGACTCTATCGATGCCCGTGGATGGCGTTGCGACTTCATCGCTGTGCATGCTTATTGGTACATGGACAAAGCTAGTTGGAAGAGCAAACTGGAGAGTATCAGCAACCGTTG
>CAVKNF010000004.1:0-15955 GCA_963657415.1 bacterium
TCTATCTCGTCGCAGAGTTCAGGGTTGTCCTTGAGGATTACCTTCACTGCATCGCGTCCCTGACCCAATTTGCTGCCGTTGTAGGAGAACCATGAACCGCTCTTCTGGATGATGTCGCGCTCCACACCGAGGTCGATAATCTCGCCTATCTTGGATATGCCCTCGCCAAAGTTGATCTCAAACTCTGCCTTGCGGAATGGAGGTGCCACCTTGTTCTTCACAATCTTTACGCGCACCTGGTTGCCAATGGCATTGTCGCCGTCCTTGAGTGTGGTCACCTTGCGGATGTCCATACGCACGGAAGCATAGAACTTCAAGGCGTTACCGCCAGTGGTGGTCTCAGGATTGCCGAACATCACGCCAATCTTCTCACGCAACTGGTTGATGAAGATGCAAGTGGTGTTGGTCTTAGAGATGGTAGACGTGAGTTTTCTCAGTGCCTGGCTCATCAGTCGAGCGTGCAGACCTACCTTGTTGTCGCCCATGTCGCCCTCAATCTCAGCCTTCGGAGTAAGTGCCGCCACGGAGTCTACCACGATGATGTCTACCGCTGCCGATGATATCAACTGGTCGGCTATCTGCAGAGCCTGCTCACCATTATCAGGCTGAGAGATATAGAGACTGTTGACATCCACTCCCAACTTCTCTGCATAGAAACGGTCGAAGGCATGCTCGGCATCGATAAATGCCGCTATGCCGCCCTGCTTCTGGCACTCTGCGATGGCGTGGATGGCAAGAGTGGTCTTACCTGATGATTCAGGACCGTAGATCTCGATGATGCGTCCCTTGGGATAGCCGCCTACACCGAGAGCCATGTCAAGTCCGAGGCTACCCGTAGGAATCACGTCGACCTTCTCCACTTTGTCATCGCCCAATTTCATTATGGAGCCTTTGCCGAAGTCTTTCTCAATCTTCGCCATGGCTGCCTGCAGAGCCTTCAACTTGGCTTCTGCCGGGCTGAAGAGTTCTTCCTCTGTTTTATCTTTCTTTGCCATATCGTGTCGTGTATGTTATTTTATAATTCCAAATCTCCGTCAAACACCTCGTGCCAAGGCAGGCCCTGCTTGTTGAGCTGCTCCATGAACGGATCTGGGTCAAAGTCTTCCACATTCCATACTCCCGGTTTCTTCCATATTCCCTTGAGGAACATCATGGCACCAATCATTGCCGGCACACCTGTGGTATAACTTACGCCCTGCATGCCTGTCTCCTTGTATGCCTCCTGATGACTGCAGTTGTTGTATACATAATATGTATGCTCCTTGCCGTCCTTCAGTCCGCGGATGCGGCAACCGATGGAAGTCTCGCCGTCATAGTTCTCACCGAGATCCTGAGGATTAGGCAGCACAGCCTTGAGGAACTGCAGGGGCACTATCTTCACCTTTGCTGTGCCTGTGCCGTCAGCTAATGGTGCCTCATATTCTATCTCGTCGATGCGGCTCATGCCGAGATTCTGTATACAGTCGAGATATGTAAGATACTGCTGTCCGAAAGTCATCCAGAAGCGAGCCTGCTTGATAGTGGGGTAATTCTTCACCAGCGACTCCAGTTCCTCATGGTGCATGAGGTAAGACTCACGTGGGCCAACGTTAGGATATGTGATAGGCTGATGTATCTCCAGCGGTTCGGTCTCTATCCACTCGCCGTCCTTATAGTAAAGACCCTTCTGGGTAATCTCGCGGATATTTATCTCAGGGTTAAAGTTTGTGGCGAATGCCTTATGATGGTTACCAGCATTGCAGTCTACGATGTCGAGAGCGGTGAGTTCGTCGAAGTGATGCTTTGCAGCATAGGCAGTGTATACGCCCGACACTCCCGGGTCGAAGCCGCAACCGAGGATGGCAGTCAGACCAGCCTTTTCAAACTTGTCCTTATATGCCCACTGCCAAGAGTATTCGAAGTGAGCTTCGTCCTTTGGTTCGTAATTGGCAGTGTCGAGATAGTTGCATCCGCACTCCAGGCAAGCCTCCATGATGGTGAGGTCCTGATAGGGTAGTGCAAGGTTGATGACAAGTTCCGGTTTGTAACTGTTGAAGAGAGCCACCAGTTGGTCTTTCTCGTCTGCATCCACCTGTGCTGTCTTGATGTCCATGGTGTATCCCTTCGCGTGGATGTCAGCCACCAGTTTGTCGCATTTCTCCTTGCGTCGGCTTGCGATCATCAGTTCTGTAAACACGTCAGCATTCTGTGCTATCTTGAATGCCGCTACCGTAGCGACGCCACCGGCGCCGATCATTAAAACTCTGCTCATTGTTTGTCTTTATTGAGAAGTGTATTGATTGTTGTTTTTATTGTCAGTCTTTAAGTTCGCTCGCCTTCACTCCCAAGGCTGCCAACATGGAGTAGCCCAATATATGTTGGCGGAAGTTGCCTCCAGTCATGGGTTTCATGGCAAAGAGCGTGATGCGCTTGGTGTCGTCATCGATATGGTCGAGCGAACTGCTTAGTTTCTCATATGTCACTCCGTCCTCAGCATCGGGCACCACCATGATGCGCTTCACTTCCTGTCTCACGCAGGCAGCACCGAGAATGTCGTTTATGAGTTGTGTCTTGCTTACTATCTCATTTGACGGAACCACCGTGAATGAGAACTCTCCGAGATTACCCTTGAATGCCTTACTGTCAAGTTCTTCCTTAAAACTTGATGGAGTGAAGTTTTCCATTGCCGAACTCTTTGTGTCAGCCACAAGCACCACTTGAGTCTCGTTGTCACCAGGTTTCAGTCCGCCGTCGAGGGCTACGCATTCTATCCATCTTGCCAGGTCTGCCTTGGGAATACGCCTGTTGATGGCGCGCTCGAAATAGACGGTCATATCAAAAGCCACCTTATCCATATAGTCAGCATCGGCAATGATTAAGTTCTCATGCCACTTTGTGATTGTGTTCATACTGCAAATTTAGCGAAAAACTTTGATTTTGCAATCTGCCCTTTACATTTTTTTGCTTTGCTGTGTGAGGCATATGACAATTGTATGTAGAAAGTGCCATTTAGTAGCCATAGGGCATTATGCATAAGGAAAATATTAGTAATTTTGCACTAAAGAATTACATTGTATAACTTAACAAAGAGAATTTAATATCACATGATGTCTTTTCCTATTGCCATAGTCGCGGTATTCGTGATAGGCTATGTGTTTATTGCACTCGAGAGTGTCACAAAGGTGAACAAGGCTGCAGTGGCCTTGTTGATGTGTGTAATCTGCTGGTCTCTCTACTCCATAGGTTGTAGTGAGGGAGCCATATTGCCCGGAAACCTGTTTGGACAGGGCGGACTCAGTGACATGAGCGAACTTGGTTCGCTACTCGAGGAATATCTTGGCGAGGCTGGCACCACGCTGTTCTTCCTTATGGGAGCCATGACCATCGTAGAGGTGGTCGACCAGCATGGAGGTCTCAACTTCGTGAGCGACGTGATTAGCACTCGCAACAAGCGCAAACTGCTGTGGCGCGTGGCTTTCATGACAGCGATTATCTCTGCTGTGCTCGACAATCTCACCACTTCTATCGTGATGATAATGATTCTGCGCAAACTCATTCCCGACATCAAGGACCGTATATGGTTTGACGTTACTGTCATCATTGCCGCCAACTCCGGTGGCGCATTCTCACCAATCGGCGACGTCACCACCATCATGTTGTGGAATGGCAAGCAGATTACTGCCCTCGGTGTGTTGTCGGAGATTATCATTCCTTCATTCGTATCGTTTATAATTCCTACATGGTTATTCCAGTATCACCTAAAGGGCGACTTCGATCCTATTGAAACAGAAGAAACGGTATCACCGGCAAGTGCCCTCACACGCTTTGAGCGCGCTCTCATCTTCATCGTAGGTGTAGGCGGTCTGTGCTCCGTACCTTTGTTTCATCTTGCCACGGAGTTGCCTCCATTCATGGGCATACTCCTTGTGCTCGGCATCCTGTGGCTCGTCACCGAACTTATCTATCACAGCAAGGAGGAGCATGACCCTATGGCAAAGCGCGTGACACAGTTGCTCAGCCGCATCGACATGACGACCATCCTCTTCTTCCTCGGCATTCTGATGGCAGTCTCTGCCCTTGGCCGAATCAATGCCCTCACCACCATGGGAACATGGCTCGACGATGTGACCGCAGGACTTGGTGTGTTGCAGCACTACACTGTCACAGGTGTTATTGGTGTCCTGTCTTCAATCGTAGACAATGTGCCTCTTGTAGCCGCTTCTATGGGAATGTATGACATAGATCCTTCAGTGGAAGCTTTCGCACAGGACGGAGTGTTCTGGCAGATGTTGGCTTACTGCGCCGGAGTCGGCGGTTCGATGCTTATCATCGGTTCTGCAGCCGGTGTGGTTGTCATGGGCTTGGAGAAGATAAGTTTTGGTTGGTATATGAAGAATGTCACCATCAAGGCATTCGCAGGATATATCGCCGGCATAGCATGCTACTTTGTGTTGCGTGAGGTTCTTATACCGATGTTTGCGTAATTTGTTGCTTACGGGTTTAGGAATAAAAAACCTTATATAGGTAGGAATTTATACAACCTACCTAACTAAAGAAAAGGCTGATACTTCCCCAAAAGTATCAGCCTTTTTATCATTGTTGGGGTATAGCGAGGGCGCTGTACCTCCTATGAAATCAGAATGTTATACTTGCTACTATTTGTTATTTTTCTCGAAGTGGATTTTTGCCCAAACGGGGTAGTGGTCGGAAGCGGGGCGGAATTTATTCCCGGTCCAGTAGCCGTTGGACATCACGGCATAGCGGTCTACGGTGAATGCAGGTGACACAAAAATGTGGTCTATGCGCGAATCGGTCTTTAGGTTAGGGTCGAAATCATTGAAGGTGCCGTTCTCGCAGAAGCGCTGCTTAGTGGCAATATATGAATCCTTGAGTACGCCCGAACTTGTGAATATGCCGTAAATCTCGTCCTTCTGGTCTACATTGAAGTCGCCTGTGAGTATGGCTGGGTCTGGGCCTGCTATCTCGGGTATTCTCTTCACCACGAGTTTGGCAGCCTCACGACGTGCCACGATGCCTACATGATCCATGTGGAGATTGAAGTAATAGAACTTAAATCCCGTGTCTTTCTGACGAAATTCGCCCCATGTGCATATTCTCACGCAGGCGGCATCCCATCCGAGACTTGGCTTCTCTGGTGTCTCCGAGAGCCAAAAGTTGCCGTTGCGGAGGAGTTCGATGCGGTCGGTTTTATACCATATGGCGGCATATTCGCCGTCCTCCTTGCCGTCATCGCGTCCCACGCCTATGTAGTCATAGCCGTCGAGACCGTTCTTGAGGTCAATCAACTGGTCATGGAGCACCTCCTGAGTGCCGAATACATCGGGGTCCTCAAAGTTCACCTGTCCGCATATCACTGGCACGCGCTGCCCCCAACCGTTGCCTTCGATTTCGTCGTCATGGTTGTGGTTGCGCACGTTGTAAGTACCTACGAAGAGTTTCTGCGCAAGCGTCTGCACAGGGTTGAGGCTGCCTATGGCTAAAGCCACGGCGCACAGTAGAAAGAATCTTTTCATTTGTTGTTATGGTTTGTGTTGTTCTTGCCCGCCTGGGAATGGGCAGACTTATGTTTCTTTTCCTTTGCTGAAGAATCATGGAAGTTGAGCCTCATGCTTGGCGGTTCGGGTTCGGTGATAGAAAAGTCGGTCTCGGGAATCTCATAGGGAGGCAATTCAAACGGTACGCCCTCGGGATGATATACCGACACCTCCACGGTGCCTACGCCCTGTGACAGCATGTCGAGTTTCTTGGCAGCCATATAACTGATGTCTATCACCCTGCCACGACCGAAAGGTCCACGGTCGGTCACCTTCACTATGACCTCCTTGCCGTTGGCAAGATTGCGCACCTTGAGCAGAGTGCCAAAGGGATGAGTGCGGTGTGCGCAGGTGAGACTGTCGTGGTGCAGACGCTCGCCACTTGCCGTACGGTTGCCCGTAGAACGCTTGGAATAATAGGAAGCCTTACCCTTTTGAGCCTTTGAAGAGTCATTCTTTGTCCTCGTCTGTGCCATGCTCTGCAGACACGACAGGAGAGTGAACAATATGATTAAAATGCTATTTCTCAATAGGTTTTAGCTTTGGTAACTTTGCAAAAGTAGTGAAAACATATATAAGAAGCAAACCTTTTCGTTATTTTTTAGTATTTTTGCTTTCCCTTATGTATAACCTGAATAATATATACTACTGATATGTTGCCTGTGAAATGGAATTATTCCGATATGCGTGATGTGTCGTTTATGAATCTCATGACGCGCCGTATATATAATGTGCTCATAATAGCCAATCCCTATGATGCCTTCATGCTTGAGGATGACGGTCGCATAGAGGAGAAGATTTTTAATGAATACATGGAACTCGGACTGCGCTATCCACCTTCGTTTATCAAGGTGAGCACAGCGGAGGAAGCTTCGCATGTGCTGGATAATAATAATGTGGACCTGGCGCTCTGCATGCCTGGCAACGCCGACAATGATGCCTTCGACGTGGCGCGCTCGGTGAAGGAGCGCTATCCTAATCTGCCCTGCATAGTGCTCACGCCATTCTCGCACGGCATCACACGGCGCATGCAGAATGAAGATCTCTCCATCTTCGACTACATCTTCTGTTGGCTTGGCAACACCAACCTCATACTCTCCATCATCAAACTCATAGAGGATCGCATGAATATGGAGCACGACATCAGCGAGGGTGGGGTGCAGATGATATTGCTCGTGGAAGACAGCATACGGTTTTATTCCTCCATATTGCCCAACCTCTATAGTTATATCCTCCAGCAGAGCCACCGCTTTGCCAAGGAAGCCCTCAACCGCCATGCCGCCACGCTGCGCATGCGAGGCAGACCGAAGGTGGTGCTTGCCCGCACTTATGAAGAGGCGCGGATTATCTATGACAGATATCACGACAATGTGCTCGGTGTCATCTCCGATGCACGTTTCCCCATGATGGAGGGAGGCGAGAAAGACCCTGAGGCAGGACTGAAACTCCTCTGCTACATCCGTCAGCATGATGAATACGTGCCGCTGATAATGGAGTCGTCAGAGTCGGACAACAGGGAGAAGGCTGAGGCTATGAAGTTTCACTTCGTAGACAAAAACTCCAAGAAGATGAGCCTCGACCTGCGCCATCTGCTCGAGGAGCACATGGGATTTGGCGACTTCATCTTCCGCGACCCTGTGACGAAGAAGGAGGTGGCGCGCATATCGTCGCTCAAGGAATTGCAGGACAAGATATTCGACACCCCTGCTGACTCTATGCTCTATCACATCTCACGCAATCACATGAGTCGCTGGCTGTCGGCACGCGCGCTGTTCCCTATATCGCAGTTTCTCAAGCGCATCACCTGGCACGAACTCCAGGACGTGGATGCCCACCGCAAGATAATCTTCGACGCCATAGTGCAATACCGCCGCATGAAGAACCTCGGAGTGGTGGCAGTCTTCGACCGCATGAAGTTTGACCGCTTCGCCCACTTTGCCCGCATCGGCGAGGGTTCGCTCGGAGGAAAGGGTAGGGGCTTGGCTTTCCTCGACAATATAATAAAGGAACACGAGGAACTGAACAAATATGAGCGTGTGACGGTGCAGATACCCAAGACTGTGGTATTGTGCACGGATATCTTCGACGAGTTCATGGAGAGCAACTCCCTCTATCAGATAGCACTCTCGGATGCATCAAACGAAGAGATACTCTCGGCATTCCTCAAGGCAAAGTTGCCCGACACACTCCGTGAAGACTTCGAGATATTCATCGAAGCCACCCAGTCGCCACTTGCCATACGCTCGTCGTCGCTCCTCGAGGATGCCCACTATCAGCCCTTCGCGGGAGTCTATAGCACTTACATGATTCCCTATCTCGATGATCACGACATGATGATACGCATGCTCTCTGATGCCATCAAGGGTGTCTACGCATCGGTCTATTACAGTGACTCTAAGGCATACATGACGGCAACGTCGAATGTCATAGACCAGGAGAAGATGGCGACGATAATCCAGGAGGTCGTGGGCAAGCAGTATGGCACTCGCTATTATCCCAACATCAGCGGAGTCATACGCAGCATCAACTACTATCCTATAGGCAATGAGAAGGCAGAGGAGGGCATAGCCTCGCTGGCTCTCGGGTTGGGCAAATATATCGTTGACGGCGGACGGACGCTAAGAGTGTCGCCATTTCACCCCAAACAGGTGCTACAGACCAGCGAGGTGGACATAGCGCTGAAGGAGACACAAACGCAATTCTATGCCCTCGACCTGAGTCATGTGGGCGAAGACTTCAAGGTGGACGACGGGTTTAATATTCTCAAACTGCGTGTGAAGGAAGCCTATGCCGACGGTGCGCTTACCAACATAGCCTCCACTTATGACCCCAACGACCAGATGATCTATGACGGTCTCTATGAGACAGGCAGAAAGATTATCTCCTTTGCCGGAGTGCTGCAACATGACGTGATGCCTCTGCCGGAAATCCTTCAGATGGTGATGACGCAGGGAGCGGAGAGCATGCGCCGCCCGGTGGAGATAGAGATGGCGGGCAACATAGAGGCGGACGGTTCGGGAGAGATATATCTGTTGCAGATACGTCCGATAGTCGACTCCAAGCACAAACTCGATGTCGACGTCAATGTCATCCCCGACGAACAATGTCTCATACGCACCTGCTCGTCCTTGGGTCACGGAGTCGTGGAGGACATCCACGACGTGATATACGTGAAGACCGACGGAGGCTTCTCTGCTCAGGATAATCCTGCCATAGCAGACGAGATGGAGCGGATAAACCGTCAATTTCTTGACTCGGGCAAGGGTTACATACTCGTCGGACCGGGCCGTTGGGGATCGAGCGACCCTTGGCTCGGCATACCCGTAAAGTGGCCTCACATCTCTGGCGCACGGCTCATCTGCGAGGTGGCAGTCCCTGGCTATTATGTAGACCCGAGCCAGGGCACTCACTTCTTTCAAAACCTCACCTCTCTTGGCGTGGGATATTTCAGCATAGACAAGGACAAAGGCTTCTTCCGTCAGGAGATACTCGACGACATGCCGGCAGTAGAGGAGACCCTGCATCTGCGCCATGTGCGTTTTGATGCTCCGCTGAAGATTCTCATGGACGGAATGAAGCAGGTGGGCGCTGTTGTCAAGGAATAAGAAAGATACGAATTGTCCGTCAGTTTTATTGCATTTTTATCGTTAGTTTATACGATAAAAGCATTAACTTTGTAGCAGAGTAAGGCGTATTTTGGTTGACACTTATTCTGCTACAACTGACTATTTTCTGACATTATGGAATTCTCCTTATACAAGAACTCACTGTGCCTGGCTTTGGTGCTGATGCTTTTCTTCGCGTTTTATTTCTTGACAGCAAAGGCTCCCGACAAACCTATCTTCAAGAACTATGTGCGCTCGCGCCGCGTCATATCTGTGGCGCTGTTTGTACTCTCAGCCAACTATATGGTGCATCTTCTTGATGGACTGCGCTTTCGCAGTGCCCATGCCGCCATATTGATGAACCTGTCCACATACTATCTCTGCTTCCTCATATTCAGCATAGCCTTCATCTCCCTGCTGAGCAGGTCATTGGTCACTACGAGACGTGTAGTTATTAATCTGTTTGTGTGGGTCTTTTATGTTGTATTGTCCGTCATCGTGCTGAGTGTAATCCCTGACCGCTATGAGAATATAGGACTTGCCGCCATGACCGCTTGGGTGCTTAGCTATGGCATCTTCCGTTCCTGTCTCATCGTCAGAACCTACAAGCGGGCGGTGCGCTATTTTGATGAGACGCACTCGGAAAATATCTCCGCCAACATCCGCTGGATGTATAACTTCACGTGGTGGGCGGTGTGTTATGGCGTGAGTTGTTGTCTGCTTACCTTCTTGCCCGAAGAGTATGTGTTCATATGGATACTGTCTTCCGTACCTTTTTATATATATCTGTTCTGCGCCTACATGAACTATATGCTCTTCTATGAGCAGGTGGAGAGCCTTTTGGAGAATTCTACCGAGGAAGACCTTGACAGATATAGCGATGCAAGCGTCATGAATAAGTTGGAAGGACAGGAGGATGTGCCGACATATAAGATAACGATAGAGAAGAACTTGAAACAATGGTTGTCGAAGAACGGGTTTACAAGTCCTGGACTTACACTTGAAGACCTTGCCGAGACTCTTGGCACCAACCGCACATATCTCTCCTCATTCATCAACACCACCTTTGGCATGTCATTCCGTGAATGGATAGCAGGGCTCAGAATAGAATATGCCAAGAAGCGATTGGCTGCCGACCCAAAGATGACCGTGGCAGAGGTGTCGGAAGCCACAGGATTTCTTTCTCAAAGTTATTTCATCCGACTCTTTACCGAGAAAGAGGGGCTCTCTCCTTCCAAGTGGAAGAAACAATACTAATGTGTCAGCAGAACATAGTCAGGGCAAAGCGAGGACGCTTCGCCTACTAAGAATGCTGCATTTCATAGTAGGTGCTGCGTCCTCGCTGCACCCAAATATATAAGAAAACCAGTACTGACAATAACGTCAAAAAATACTGAAAACGTAAAAAGCGCTATTGTCGAAACAACAACTTTATGCTCTTATGTAAAATCTTGCATCCCCTCGTGATAAAGGGCTTGCACGGGTCATTCTTTTTTCCCAACTTTGCATTGTCGCGAGGGAAAAGAACTCACGGCAGAAAACAACTAAAGAACAGAAACCGACACAAAACTTAGCTGACAGTAGCTGCAATTTAGGTATTATATTAATGGTGATTAGTTTATCAGTTTGGATTTTTAACTGTATTCAAACATGCCTTTTTGAAAGTTTACTTGATAATTACTAATCCATGTCAAACACAGTTTACAAAGAGGGCGTATCAGTGATGATACGCCCTCTTTCTTTAGTATGCGGTGGAGAACCCCCTACCTTATATGATTTTTCCGTTTTCAATCTTGAATGTCGACAGCTCCTTGCCGTCTACGGTCTTCAGACGGAAAGTGTAAGTGCCCGTGAAACCTTTCTCAACAATCTCGGTGAGATGGCCATTGATAGCCGTCTTTATATTATTAAAGGTATACACAGCGCCTTTTTCCACTTCGTCGTTTGATTTTCCGTAGTATGTGAACTCGTTGATCCATGTCTTGCTAAACTGGTCCTTAAGTACGTTCTGCAGATTATTGTCAGAGCATGACACGGTGAAGTTGTTGCGGAAACGGTTAGGAACAGGCAGCTTGATGTAGTTAGTCTGTGTCGGATGCACTCTCAGTTCATAATCATAGCTGCTGCTGTTCAAGTCGGTGATTTCCGTAAAATCCTCAGCCTTCAGGAAGAAAGGATCTGATGTCTGCGCGCTTGGGTTCTTTACAGAGACAATCCATGTGAACTCCGTCTGCCAGTCTGTTTTTTGGAATGTTCCCACTTCATCGTGGGTCACCTTGCCTGTCCAGAAGTTATGGTGAGTTATAGGAACAACGCCAGTAACTCCCCAATACGTGGTAGCGCCATTCTCGCTGTGGCGCACTTTCAGGTCGGGCAGTGTGTGGCTGGTGCTTTCTGAAAAGCTCATTCCTGCATGCGCGCCACCTGTAGGACCAGACATATTGAAGCCAAGGTCTCCTGAGACTGAAAAGCTAAAGCCAGTGCTGTAGCCGCTTGAACCGCTTACATCAGTCTTAGGTGAAGCGTCGAGGAGCGTTACATTCTGTGCAGCACTCTTGTCAGCACGAACGATATCACCCCTAAAATCAAATGCACTCATATACGTGCCATACCAATTGTCTTGGTACAAACTATATTGATCGCCAGAGGTATGTCCGTTGTCGAAGGTCACAATCTTGTTTGCGTGAACCCAACTGTTAGTTCCGTTAGGACAACCAAGGGCCGAACACTTGAAGTTAGGACGCAGACGAATGAAATAGTAGTCGGTGTCGGTGTCAAAGTTATAGGCGCTGTATATGACGTATACCATTTCATAGTTTAGCATTTTGTCAAGAGCGCGGCTCGGTCCCACTTGCTGTTGTATGACGAAGCGTTCGCCCTGCATATAGCTGTCTATGGTCGCCGCTTCGCCTGAGTTTTCGCCAGTGTCAGAACTGTCGCCGTTGGTTGCGGATTTGCCTTCATCTCCCAACCAATTTATAAGGATATCTGTAGCCACTCCTCTGTCGTAGGCTGTCGGCTCATAGTCGTTTTGTGCGCACTTCTTTTCAGTAGTCGTTCCGTCTTCGTTTCCAAACAAGCCAATTGCATTAGAACCTGACAAAGTGGTCAACGTTTTCAAGTCGGGTATCACGTAGACATCGTGCTTGCGGAATGCGATAACCTCCGTCGCATCGTAAACATCCTTCAGGTTAATCTTCTTCAAATCGTTGATTCTTTCCAAGAAGTCGCGCACTCCTGTTATGTCCACGCCTTCATCGATAAGTTTCTTGGTGGCTTCCTTTGCCGTAGTCTCCATCTTTGTCAAGTCGCTAAAAGTAGGTTCTATCAAGATGAAGCTTCCGCCGTTCAGGAATGCCTTTATCATTGAAGCCATCTGGTCGACAGTGAAGTCCATGTTGTAGTCTTCAGTAAAGACATAAGCCTTCGCATCATCCGGAAAGAGATTGTCTACTAATGTCAGACGTCCCAAGACAGAAGAGTTGAAAGCAGTATTGCCCGAACCGAGCACAACGGTTTTTCCGCTATACTTCACCCCATACTGGTCGGTAGTGGGATTAGGGTCAAGATTCAATACATTGCCATAGTCATATTCGGCGGAACTGTTGACATCATCATTGGGTCCGCATGATGTCAAGGTGGCTGCCGACAACATTAGGCCTGCAACAAAAGGGATTGGGGTGGCAATGCTTCGCAACGCCGCTTTTCTAAATGTTTTCTTCATGTTGTTTAATTATTTGCTATGTCTTGTTTATTTTTTTTCTATATCAAAAAAGAGAAACCCTCTCCTTGATTCATTGTCCTTCTGATAGTTAAGACGGGGATTTACAGAACCCACCTTAATGTTTGAATATATTTTGTGCAAGTTACGAATTTTTCACTAAACTGTCAAATAAATCACAACAATTCTGCTGCTATTAATGAAAAAATCAGCTTGGTCGTTGTGAAAACTTCGCTATAGCGATTGTGCGACATATGTCAAAAGCTTGTGCGACATATGCCAAAGACCTTTGCGATAAATGCCAAAAACATCTACGACATATGCCGCACAAGTTTGTGACATATGCCAAAACATCCGCGCACGCAACTTCGTCAAGTCGCGCACTGAGATTTTTCAACCTACGCACCAAGATTTTTACAGCAATCAGGCCAGCATTTTATAGTAGGTGCTGCGTCCTCGCTGCACCCTTCTCTTAAGCACAATCCTCTTTTGTGTTGGGCAAAGCGGGGACGCTTCGCCTACTATGATTTGCATTTCTTAGGAGGTACGGCGCCCTCGCCGTACCAATCGCAAGCGAGAGAAATACTCCGTTAGCGAGTGGTACTTTCGCGAGTGGTACAGCGAGGGCGCTGTACCTCCTATAGTTACCTTTGCCTCATACAGATAACAAAAAAGCGCCTTCTGATAGATTTATCAGAAGGCGCTTGCGGAGAGAGAGGGATTCGAACCCCCGGTACCTCTCGGTACGCCGGTTTTCAAGACCGGTGTAATCGACCACTCTACCATCTCTCCATTAAGGCTTGATAAGTGTCGTTACTTCTCATTTTGCGTGTGCAAAGGTACAACAATTATTTTATTCTCGCAAGATATTGCGCGTTTTTTTTTGCTTGTTTTTTTAGTTTAACTGCCCTCGAATGGGGTCTGGTACGGCGAGGGCGCCGTACCTCCTATGAATAGTTGCAATTCTTAGGAGGTACAGCGCCCTCGCTTTTTAATATGGGAAAGATGGAAATATTAACAGGCAAATGTAACTATAGGAGGTACAGCGCCCTCGCTGTACCACTCGATAAAAAGTCCTCTTGATATGAATCTACTCGCTAACGGTGATTTCTCTTGCTTGCGACTGGTACGGCGAGGGCGCCGTACCTCCTAATGATTACTTCGGCTTCTTAAGTTTGGGCAAAGCGAGGACGCTTCGCCTACTATGGTTAGCATTTCTTAGTAGGTGCTGCGTCCTCGCTGCACCCCATTATGAATCAATATTTCCATCCTTCCATCCTTCCATATTTCCATATTTCAATATTTCCATATTAAATGCTGTTTTTCCCTGCCTTGATCTCCTTCTCCAATGTCTTGCCGTCCCACATAAGGGTGAGTCGGAAGGGCACATTGCTCTCGATGGTGACATGGGGCTGGTCAGAGGCGGAGGTTCTCTTGGCTACCTTGAAGGAGATGTTGCCCTTCTCGCCAAACGGATAGCGGTCTATGCCGTAGGCATCGAGCAGGCTGACGTCGAGAGTGATATGGTTCTCGGGCGCATTGGCGCGTATGCCGAAGATAAACTCTATGAGGTTGCTGATAGGAGCCAGCCCCGTCCAGCCTACGAAGTCCTTGCGCGCCATGAAGCCCGGTTCTGCGCCCTCGGGTGCATAGTATTCCCAAAATGTGCCGGTCTTCTTGTATACCTTGAAGACGTTGTCATAGTGGTTGCGGGCTATGTCGAGTGCCATCTTGTGATAGCCTTTGTCCATGAGTCCTGTGGTCACCATGTAGTTGGCGCCAGGCCATACGCCTCCCACCCAGTAGCGGCCGTTAGCCTTATACTTAGGATTGTCGGCGGCGAGAGATGCCACGCGGTGAGGACGGTTAAACTTGCAGGTGTCGTCTAAGTGTGCCACAAATCTGTCGGTGCGCTCCTTTGACAGCACGTCGGTCTGCAGAGCCCAGTAGGCGTAGACACCCTGAGTGGTCGACAGCGAACCGTCGGCATACTGGTCATAGAGGAAGGCGTCCTTGTCGCTCCACATATTATTATTTATATATGAGGTGAGTTTCTTCATCTCGTCCTCAAACTCCTCTATCTCCTGCCAGCGCTCCAGATAGAAGCCCATATTGAGGAGAATCTGTGCCGCCTGTATCTGTTGCAGGCAGGCATCGAGCCATATCATGTGGCCGTGGCTGTAGATGGTGTTGTATTGCTCCTGCACACGTGGCATGTTGTCCATGCCTGTGCCCCAACCGCTACTCCAGTATGTGCCGTTGCGCCAGGTATGGTTGAGCTTGAGCCACTTGTAGTAGGCGGCGAGCACGGGGAACACCTTGTTTAAGCGACTGTCATCGCCCGTCTGTGTGTAGTAGAGCCACTCAGCCCAAGGCAGGAGGTTAGGTCCTGTGGACGTAGGGTCATAACGGCCGAAACAGTCAGAACCGTCGGCGCGTATCTCGCGGCATATGAATCCGTCGGGATGCTGCTTGGCGTAGAAGTTGTCGAGGGTCTGCTGGAAAGGGAAGAAGCGCACGCCATAGCGGCAGAACATGGATATGAAGGCGTTGTCCCACATGAAGATGTTGCCATTGTAGGCAGGAGCGATATAGGAACTCACGAAGCCGGAGTCGTCCAGCGGTTGGCATATGTTGCCGATACCAATCTGCCACGCCTTCCAATACATCTCTATCTCTTTGTCGTGTCCTTCCCAGTAGGGAGCGGGAAGGATCTTGCGCGCCTGCTCAAAGGTGCCGGGCTTGGTCTTCTTCACCTTCTGCGTGCGGAAGGAGTTTTCTGCCACAAGAGTCTGCATGACGTAGGTGTTCTTGTAAGGCAGTTTGTAGAGTGGTGAACCTGATGATATGAGGTTTTGTGCCTGTGTGCCAGTGATGGCAAACAGAGCGAGTGTTGCTGTTGTCAGAAGTTTGGTTATGCGCATAGTCGTTGTTGTTTTAGGTTGATTGCAAAGTTACATATCATAATTGACAAAAGCAACAAAAATTGAGGTAAAGTAGGAGGTACGGCGCCCTCGCCGTACCAATCGCAAGTAAGAAATTTCTCAATTTGCTTTTCCGCTTGAGATGGTACAGCGAGGGCGCTGTACCTCCTA
>CAVKNF010000004.1:15973-32142 GCA_963657415.1 bacterium
TGGTACAGCGAGGGCGCTGTACCTCCTAAAAAGCCCGTGGCGCAAATGATTGTGCCACGGGCTTCATTGTGAGATTTATGTCTTGCGCTGCTTTGGGCCAGCGCTTGGTGTATTGTTACTTTGTGTAACCGTCGTTCTGCTTGAGCAGACCGCCAGCCTTGGTGATTTCCTCAGATGGATATGGGAATGCTATCATGTAGTCCTGATAAGCAGCCTTGTCGGTGTAATCCTCATAGTATTCGACGGTGCAATCTGACTCTGGGTTATCACGCTGGGTGTAGTGACGTACACGTGGGCGGGCATTAAGTTCGGCATCTGCCAAAGTCTTGATATCGGCAGCGCCACCCTGATGCCAACGCTTCAGGTCATAGAGGTGATCTGAGAACTCGAATGCCAGTTCGCAACGGCGCTCGTGATAGAGGTCTGCCCATGTGGCTGTACCTGCAAGAGGAGTAAGGTTAGAACGTAAGCGAATGCGGTTGATGTCCGCAGTAGCCTTGTCTGCTTGACCTGTAGCGAGGTAAGCCTCTGCACGGAGCAACAGACAGTCTGCAAAGCGGATGAATGGCACATTCACTCTTACCGTTGGGTTATCACCGTTTGTGCTCACATAGCCATTGTCTACAGCTTTCTCATATTTGAATGGTTCCATAAACTTGTTAATCTGGAAACCTGCCTCCAAGTTGGCACTTGAGTAGAATGTGCGCTCTTCACCGAAAAATGTAAACTTCTGACCATATTCAAGTATTGAGCGAACCAGGCGGTCATTGCCTGCACCGTCCTTTGCCATCTCTTCATAGATGTCATAAGTAGGCTTGTTCTGTCCCCATCCATTGAATATACCCCATCCTTTGTCTTCCAGGATTACACCAGGGAACTCGCTACCGCCGTAGTTTGTGCCGCCGTTGCCAGGAATGCTGAAGAGATACTCCTTTGTCCAGTAGTCATCAAAGTCGCTTGAGAACAAAGTGGCATATGTCGTGGCAAGGTCGCGGCCATAGTCGCTCTCCAGAGAGTTGACGGCAGTAATCACGTTCTGCCACTGCGATGCGTCCCAAGCAGCCCAGTAAGCATAGACCTTAGCCTTGTAGGCTACAGCAGAAGCTTTGTGTGCACGACCGCGGTCTTCATCGCCATAGTCCTCAAACTTAGGCAGAAGGGCTGTGGCATTGTCGAGGTCCTCGATGATATACTTGTAGTTGTCTACAACAGATGCCTGCTGCTTTGGTATGGAGTTGTCATACTCGCCATCGAAATCCTCATAGCGCACGAAAGGCACACCCTGCTTGTCAGTGCCATAGCGGTAAGCTATGTAGAAATGTGAGAATGCACGCATGAAGTGAGCCTCGCCCAATGAGCGGGTCTCCACTGAGGTGAGAGTAGTAGAGGCTTTCTTCTGACCAAGTTTCTTGATTATCCAGTTTGCACGCGACATAATCTTGTACAACTTCTGGTAAGACTCTCTCAGAGGGCTTTCGTCACCAGTATACTTAAAGGTGGCAAGAGTGCTGTAGCCACGGGTCTTACCCCACACTACGTCACAAGCTGCTGCCTGCTCCCAGAATATGTCACGTCCCCACAGTTGGTCGTCTCTGCATAGCTCTTTGTAAAGTCCGTCTACTGCATCGATGGCCTGTCCGTCATTATTGAAGTAGTTTTGGGTAGTCTGGGTTCCCTCAGGCTGCACGTCGAGGAAATCGCTACATGAAGACAATACCGCCAATGACAGTGCGGCAGTCATTATAATGGATGCTTTCATAGCTATATTGCTTTTATAAGTTGATTAGTAAGTGAGTTTTACGCCGAAGGAGAATGTGCGTGATACAGGATAGAGCATTGTGTCACGTCCGCCACACTCTGGATCGATGCCTGAGTAGTCAGTGATGGTGAAGAGGTTTTCGCCACTTACATATACGCTGAGACTTGAACCGCGCTCACCCAGGTGCTGCCATTTGCGCACGAGATTGGTGAGGTCATAACTGATGGTGAAGTTCTTCAGGCGGAGGTAAGAAGCGTTCTCCAGATACCAGTCAGATGCTGTAGTGAAGTTCTTGTTGTTGTCTACTCTCGACAGGCGTGGAATGTTGGAAGACTTGTTGGTCTCGCTCCATGCGTCAAGGATGCGTACGTCGCGGTTGAAGTTGCCGTCGACATCAGAGAGAGTACAATACTTTGCCACGTTGGCACACTGTGCACCTGCCACACCCTGAAGCATTGCCGATACGGAGAGGTCTTTCCAAGAGAAACCTGCAGAGAGGGCGAATGTGTACTTAGGAGTAGCGCTGCCACAATACTGGCGGTCATTGTCGTCGATCTTGCCGTCGTTGTTGTAGTCCACAAACTTCAGGTCACCAGCCTTTGCATTAGGCTGTATGCGCTCGCCGTCCTTGGTGTAGGCTGCTGCCTCCTCGTCGCTCTGGAAGATGCCGGCAGTCTTTATGAGATAGAATGATCCGAGAGGCTCGCCTTCAGCATCCTGATAGATGTAAGGAATCTGACCAAAGCCACCGCCGCCAGTCCATACACCGGAATTGCCCTTAGAATCCTTTACGCCTATGTCGCTAACCCAGTTCTTGAGCCATGAGAAGTTTCCAGTAACATAGTATTTCCAGTCCTTGCCAATCTTGTCGTTCCATGTGGCAGAAACCTCAAGACCACGGTTGCGAATCTCACCCATGTTGACGAGCATAGCGTCGAGACCGATGCTTGATGTCCAGTTCATAGACTGAGTCTGGATAAGGTCGAAGGTGCGCTTCTCAAACCAGTCGAACTGCAACCCCAGGCGGTCGCGGAACATGTTGATGTCAAGACCGAGGTCAAACTGCTCTGAGGTTTCCCATGTCAGGTTGTTGTTGAGGGCCTTGTTGTTATAGATGATGGTGTTGTAGAGAGTGTTCTTTTCTACGCCATAGATAGCGCCACGGGTCTCGTTGTCCTGACCGAGTGAAGGAGAACTGTAGTTGTAGCCGATAGAACCGAGGTTGCCTACACGACCCCAAGAAGCACGCAACTTGAGGAAAGACACCACGTCATTCTTTGGGAAGAAACTTTCGTTGGAGATCTTCCATCCTGCTGTTACGCCAGGGAAGTCGCCGTGATTGTGTCCCTTTGGCAGACGACCTGCGTAGTCACGACGCCAAGAAGCGGTCACGAAGTAGCGGTCATCATAAGAGTAAGCCAGACGACCGATGAGAGATACGTTTGCGTCAGGACCTGTCATGTAGTCAGAACCAGTCACTCTGCCTGCATAGGCGATATACTGCAGATATTCAGACTCGTCAGAGAAAGAGTTGCCATTGAGAGTGAAACTGCGCAGACTGTAGTGGTCAGCTGTCGTAGATGCCAATGCTCCGATGGTGTGCTTGCCAAATGTGTTGTCGTATGTCAGAGTATTCTCAGTCTTCCATCTGTCTGAGCGGTAGGTGCTCTCTGTAAGAGTGTTGCCACTATCAGGCTTACCGATTTCAGTACGTTTAGGAGTGAACTGCTTGTAGAACTGGCTACCTATATTATAGGTAAAACGACTGGTGAACTTCAAGCCAGGAACCACATTGGCTACTTCGAGGGTCGTTGTAGACCAAGCCTCATTCTTCCTATCATAAATGTTCTTTGACAACAGCGTGTTGAGAGGGTTGATGGCATCGCCATGAATGTCGGCATAGTTGGAACCATACTTTGCGATGTATGCTGGATCCTCAGTAGTCGTACCACCGTAGCCTGTGCTTGTGAACTCGCTGTAAGCAGTGGCACTTGCAGGCATATAGATGGCAGAAATGATGGCTCCGCTTTCCTTCGATGTGGTGTTTGCGCCACGTTCCTGGTTGTTCTTCCAAACGAAGTCTTCGCTGATGTTCACCCACTTGTTGATCTGGAAACGACCGTTGTAGTGGAGAGCCATGTTCTTATTGTATGTGCCAACGAGAATACCCTGATCATTGTCGTAAGAGAATGATATGCGGTTAGCAGACTTCTCAGTGCCAGTATTGATGGCTACCGTGTGGCGCTGATAGATAGCCGTGCGGAACACCTCGTCCATCCAGTTGGTGCGGGTGGTGGCTATCCAAGGGTTCTTGGTGGTGTCCCATCCGTCAGGCAGTGTCTGGTTGGCAGCTGCATACGAGCGTTTTCTCATCTCTATCTCCTGCTCTGCGTTGAGAGGCGTAGGCAGGTTCATGGCATTGCGGATACCGAATGTACCGTCGTAAGAAATGGATGTCTCGCCCTTCTTTGCCTTCTTGGTAGTCACGAGCACAACACCGCCGGCACCAGACTGGGCACCATAGATAGCGGCAGAAGCGGCATCCTTGAGTACTACGATAGACTCGATTTCATTAAGAGAGGTGATAGGTGCACCAGGCACACCGTCAACCACCCACAGCACATTGTCGCCATTCTGAGATCCCTGACCACGGATGACGATGTTAGGAGTAGATGTAGGGTCACCACCGTTTGACTGGATGGTAACACCTGCCAACTGTCCCTGGAGCATACCCTCAGTGGAAGTTACAGGGCGAACGGCAAGATCTTCTACATTGTTTACCACTCCGACAGCAGCGGAGAGGTCCTTCTTCTTAGTCTGGGCACCGTAACCGATAGCCACGACTTCACCAAGAGTCTGGCTGTCTTCCTGCAATACGATGCGGAGGTCGCGTCCGTTGGCTGAAGCCTTGACGGTCTGTGTCAAGTAGCCGATGTAGGACACTTCGAGAGCGGTGCCGACCTTAGCCTGCAGGCTGAAGTTACCATTGATATCGGTCACTGCGCCTGAATTAGATCCAACCACCTTGACAGATGCGCCGATGAT
This sequence comes from bacterium, assembly GCA_963657415.1. Classification (GTDB taxonomy): domain Bacteria; phylum Bacteroidota; class Bacteroidia; order Bacteroidales; family Bacteroidaceae; genus Prevotella. The sequence continues at coordinate 20,778 of CAVKNF010000004.1, forward strand.
AGGATCACCAGCGGCATCAGTTACGGTTCCTTTCACTGTGACGTTGCCTTTAGCAGGCGACTGCACTTCGGGGCTTGCCTTCACTGCCGAGTCTGCATATGCTGCGGTGGCAGTCAGTGAGAGCATCGAGCATGTGGCGATACACATGGCACCCGATTTCCAGTTTTGCAAAAAACCTTTTCTCATGATCTTTTAAATTAGGAGTTAGTGTTTATGATAAGTAAGTTTATGTTCTCCTCTGTCTCAGAATTCTTCTGCGAAGTTCGTTATATTTATTAATGTCTACAATGCCCGAATGTGATTGTAACACATCTCAAACGATACTTTCACGTGTTTGTAACAATTGTGCTTTTCCTTGGCAATGACGGTGGTCTATATTGTAGGCTAAACGTCAATTGTTGGTTTGATATTGTTAGTTGTAGATTTACATATTTTTAGTCAGCGGTCCAAAGTTACAGATTAATCTTGATATGGCGCAAGGATTTTGCAAGAAATTTATAAGTTATTTTAGAAATACCTTAAATTTAGGTTAAAAAGGACACTCGCGCACCGCCAGAGGACATTGTTTTTAGGGCTATTCATAGTAGGCGAAGCGTTCCCGCTTTGCCCAAGTGCAAGCAAATGTATTTATAGGAGGTACAGCGCCCCCGCTGTACCATCTCACGCGGAAAAGCAAATTGAGAAATTCTTTCTTGCTGTTGGTACGGCGAGGGCGCCGTACCTCCTATGAAATGCAACTATCTATAATAGGCGAAGCGTCCCCGCCTTTTAAGATGAAAATATGAAAATATTAAAATGTTAAAAGATTAGTGGGCAAAGGTAACTATTAGGAGGTACAGCGCCCTCGCTGTACCATCTCAAACGGAAAAGCAAATTGAGAAATTCCTTCGTGTTGTTGGTACGGCGAGGGCGCCGTACCTCCTACTTTACCTCAATTTCTTTGCAATGGCGGGTGCAGCGAGGACGCAGCACCTACTAAGAAATGCTATCCATAGGAGGCGAAGCGTCCTCGCTTTGCCCAAGCGCCAAATAGATAATCGGAGGGAAAAATGTTGCGTAGAAAGTAACATCAAATTAGAATTAATTGTGTGCAAATTGTCTTAATGTGTTAATTTGGTGAATGGTAAAATTTACAAGTTGATGATAAATTAGTAACTTTGCACCAAATTACAAAGGGATAAGAATAAGAGATGAAGTACATAAACCTTGCACTCCTGCTGATGTGTGGCGGACTTGCATCCTGCTTCAAGGCCGAACCGCTCAACTCTGAGGCTGACATCACCAGCGCATATGTGCACGTGGACAATCCGAAGGATTTTTTCTATAATTCTTCTGATACAGCGGCTTTCATTGCCACTGACCTCAAGTCGCAGGAGATTGTATTTAACAATGCCTTGCAATATGCCGACATCACCAGCATGGCTCCTTGCTTTACGGTTTCACCTGGCGCCACCATCACTCCTGCAAGCGGTACGCCGCAAGATTTCTCTCAGGGTGGTATTATATATAAGGTGACGAGCGAGGACGGACAGTGGTCGAGGGAATACACGGTGAGATTCGCCAAACTCAATCAGGTGTATCAATACAGTTTTGAGAAATACACCCTCAGCGAAAGCGGCAACTACTACATATGGTCTGACCTTCCCGACACGGAGACACCCAACTGGAGTACTGCCAACGCAGGATTTGAACTTGCAAGGAAGAAGTCGGCTAAGATAGAGGATTATCCCACTACACCAGACGCCAATGGATATAAGGGAGCGTGCGTGAAACTCACCACCTGCAGCACTGGTTCGTGGGGAGTGCTGACCAACAAGCGCATAGCAGCAGGCAATCTTTATATCGGTTCGTTTGACCTTGGAAAGGCTCTCACTGAGACATTGAAGAGCACTCGCTTTGGTGCAACTACCGACCGCAAGCCACTGCGCTTCTCGGGTTATTACAAGTATCAGCCAGGTGAGGAGTTGCAGGAAAACGGCACTGTCATCGAGGGCGTAGACAATGGTGCTTTGTATGCTGTGGTATACAAGAACCATGATGCCAAAGGTAATGCCGTGGTGCTGACAGGCGAGGATATCACCACGAGTCCGCAACTTGTGGCTATGGCACGCGTAGATGTGCAAAAGAATGAAGAGTGGAAGAACTTTGATGTGCCATTTGCATATACCCAGGATATAGATAAGGAACTGCTGGCGAACGGTGGCTACAGTTTCTCCGTAGTCTGTTCGTCGAGCGAGAATGGCGACCGCTATATCGGTGCCCTCGGCAGTACTCTCTGGGTGGATGAACTCTCAATACAGATAGAAGAATGAAGATAAGAAACATAATAACGGCTCTGATGCTGCTCGTGGCGATGGGTGCCTCGGCAGAAGGTGAGATAGACTCAAGGACTCTCTCATTGAGGTTGGGTCTTAACATAGGTGGCACCATGCCAATAGGTTTGCCTGCCTCCATCCGTTCGCTCAATTCCTATTCTCCTCTTGTCAACCCACAGATAGGCGCCACCATGGAGTGGGCACTCGGCAATCGTCTTGGCATAGAGGGCGGACTGCGACTCGACCGTCAAGCCATGCAGACAGATGCCAACGTGAAGGGATATCACATGGAGATGACACAAGGCGAGGAGTCTATATCGGGACTGTTCACTGGTAGCGTGGTGACAAAGAGTTCCACATGGGGAATAACCATCCCTGTGCAACTGACTTGCCATCTCGGCAATGAATTCAAGTTGCGTGTGGGTCCGATGGTAAACTTCCTCCTAAGCAAAGAATTCTCGGGTTATGCCTATGACGGATACCTGCGCAATCAGAATCCTGTGGGCGAGCGCATAGAGATAGGACATACCGATGACCAGCGAGGCAACTATGACTTCTCCAGCGACTTGCGTGCCGTGCAGTTTGCTGTGGGAGTGGGCGTAGACTGGCGCTTCTCGCAAAACTATGGTGTCTATGCCGATGTGCAGTATGGTCTTAATGGCGCTTTCAAGTCATCATTCAAGACCATCGAGCAGACTATGCACCCAGTGTATTGCACTATAGGACTATTCAAACAGATACATTAATTAATATAGAGACAAACTAAAACAAAAAAAAGAAGAAAGATGAAAAAGTTTTTTACTCTGATAATGCTTGTTGCGCCATGTGTTGCATTTGCGCAAAACAAGCCACAGATTACCAATGGAGATTTTGAAGACTGGAGCAATGCAACTGAGTCAAACCTTGCCCCCAACGGTTGGAACTCATTTGAGACGGCAACAGGAAGCGCAGCCGCTTTCGTTACAAGTGCCCACCAAGTTACTCAAAGCGATGACGTGCGTCCAGGTTCTACAGGAAAGAGCAGTGCAAAGTTGAATTCACGCAATGTCTTTTGGTCAATAAATGCCCAGGGAAACCTTACAACAGGCCGCATCAACGCAGGTGCGTACTCCGCAACCGATAAGGAGAATTACAACTTCTCCGACATAACGGATGACAACTACTGTTGTAAGCTCGGTGTAATGCCAGACTCTATAGTATTTTGGGCAAAGTTCGTTCCTGGTAACGACTCCTACGAGGCTCGCGTTGCTGCTATTGTACACGACAGTTACAACTACAAGACTCTCAGTACTGACGAGTATGATGCTACAGATACAGAGAACGCAGCGCACGCTGTGGCAAAGGCTGTGCTCAACTTCAAGACGGAGAAGGATGGTGACGGCAAAGCCAAGTGGGTGCGCTATTCCATTCCTTTCAGCACAGAGGGATGCACAGCTACATCGCCTGACTATATCATCGTGAACTTCGCTACAAACTCCGTTCCTGGTGGTGGCGGTAAAAGTGATTATCTTTACATAGATGATGTAGAACTCGTTTACAACTGGTGGAACTTTACCGACAATCTCATTGTTACAGTCAACGGAGAGGCTTCCAATCCTATGCAGAGCACCATTCACATAGAGAAGCAGGCTGACGGCAAGTATACTCTCTCGCTCAAGAATTTCATTCTCGCAGATGAAGAAACAGAAATACCAGTAGGCAATGTTACCGTTACTGACGTGGAAGGTGTAGAGCAACCCGACGGTACTATCACTCTCAAGCAGGAGCAGAGCGTTATGCTTGAAGATGGTGATGACCCAAATGTAGATTTCTGGATGGGACCTTTGATTTGTGCTGAGGTAGGTGCAATACCAGTAAATATCAGTGCTGTTATGGACGACAAACTCAATGCAACTATTAATATCGACCTCTCCAAAACAAGTTTTGAGCAGAGCATCCGTGTCTTGTTTGGTAATATTGCCACATCTATCAAAAATGTGACCCCAGCATCACAGACTAAGTCTGATGCCGTGTATAACCTCAGCGGTCAGCGCGTTAGCAAGGACTACAAGGGCATTGTTATCAAGAACGGCCGTAAGGTCATGCAGTAATTTTTAGGAGGTACGGCGCCCTCGCCGTACCATCGCAAATATAAGTATCATCAAAGGTGTTGCAACTATGCAACACCTTTTGTTATATCAGCAATTCTTGCTTGAGCTGGTACAGCGAGGGCGCTGTACCTCCTAAAACGCAAAATCCCTGCAACCGTTGCCGGATGCAGGGATTATTTGTGTACTTAGTGTCTGCTGATTCTTACTTACGCAGACCAAGAGCCTTGACAATGGCGCGGTAGCGCTCGATGTCGCGGTCATAGAGATAGTTGAGCAGAGCGCGACGCTTACCTACCAACTTGATGAGTGAACGACCTGTGCACTTGTCCTTGTGGTTAGCCTTTACATGCTCTGTAAGGTGCTTGATACGATAAGTGAAAAGTGCAATCTGGCTCTCTGCAGAACCTGTGTCGGTAGCGTTACCGTTCTTGCTGTACTGGCCGAAAATCTCAGCCTTCTTAGCTTGGTCTAAATACATTTTGTTAAATTACGGTGATAGAAATTTGACATTACATCCTTCGTCTGACTCACGGCTTATCACCATCCACCGCGTCAGAGTCGAATGCGCGATTTGTTATTAAATCGGTGCAAAGTTACGACTTTTCCTCCATACAGGCAAGCAACAGTCACGTTTTTTGGACTTTATATCAAGTTTTTACGTCGTTAGCGCCTTCACTCCCATGGATTTTCGTAACTTTGCATGTAAACTCAGATTATCATGCAGAATATTAGAAACATTGCAATCATCGCACACGTCGATCATGGAAAGACTACACTCGTCGACAAGATGCTGCTTGCAGGAAAACTCTTCAGAAGTAACCAACAGACGGGCGAGCTGATGCTCGACAACAATGACCTTGAGCGCGAGCGCGGTATAACCATCCTGTCGAAGAATGTCAGCATAAACTGGAAAGGAACAAAGATAAACATCATAGACACTCCGGGACACTCCGACTTCGGTGGTGAGGTGGAGCGCGTGCTCAATATGGCCGACGGATGCATTTTGCTCGTCGATGCCTTTGAGGGTCCTATGCCTCAGACACGCTTCGTGCTACAGAAGGCTTTGCAGATAGGACTGAAACCTATCGTTGTGGTCAACAAGGTGGACAAACCCAACTGCCGTCCAGAGGAGGTTTACGAAATGGTGTTCGACCTGATGTTCTCACTCAATGCTACCGAAGACCAGTTGGATTTCCCAGTGGTATATGGTTCGGCAAAGAACGGATGGATGGGAGAAGACTACAGCCATCCTACAGACAATATAGACTATCTGCTTGACAAGATTGTGGAGGTCATCCCTTCTCCTGTACAACTCGAGGGTGACCCACAGATGCTCATCACTTCTCTTGACTATAGCAACTATACCGGTCGCATAGCAGTGGGACGTGTTCACCGTGGTGTATTCACCGACGGTATGAATGTGAGCATATGCCATCGTGACGGTAGCGTGGAGAAGACAAAGATCAAGGAACTCCACACATTTGAGGGTATGGGTCACATGAAGGCGGCGTCAGTAGAGTCTGGCGACATATGTGCCGTTATCGGTCTCGACAAGTTTGAGATTGGCGACACCATCTCAAGCGCAGAGAATCCCGAAGCATTGCCACCTATCGCCATTGACGAACCTACGATGTCGATGCTCTTCACCATCAATGACTCTCCTTTCTTCGGAAAGGAAGGTAAGTTCTGCACCTCTCGTCATATCAACGACCGTCTGCAGCACGAGTTGGAAAAGAACCTTGCCTTGCGTGTAGCGCCTTTCGGTGATTCCACCGACTCTTGGATAGTGTCAGGTAGAGGTGTGCTCCACCTGTCAGTGCTCATCGAGACCATGCGCCGTGAGGGCTACGAGTTGCAGGTAGGTCAGCCACAGGTTATATATAAGGAAATCGACGGCGTGAAGTGCGAGCCTATCGAGGAGTTGACCATCAATGTACCGGAGGAATTCTCCAGCAAGATGATAGACATGGTGACTCGCCGCAAGGGTGAGATGCTCTCTATGGAGAGTCAGGGTGACCGTGTCAACATAGAGTTTGACATCCCTTCACGTGGTATCATCGGTCTGCGCACCAATGTGCTCACCGCTTCACAGGGAGAAGCCATCATGGCACACCGCTTCAAGGAGTATCAGCCATTCAAGGGTGATATCGTGCGTCGTATGAACGGTTCGATGATAGCCATGGAAACAGGTATGGCTTTCGCCTATTCCATAGACAAGTTGCAGGACCGCGGCAAGTTCTTCATCGATCCGGGCGAGAATGTCTATGCCGGTGAGGTTGTGGGCGAGCATGTGCATGACAATGACCTCGTGGTGAATGTCACCAAGGCAAAGCAGTTGACCAATGTGCGTGCTTCCGGTTCTGACGACAAGGCACGCATCATCCCGAAGACTGTGATGAGTCTTGAGGAATGTCTTGAATATATCAAGGCTGACGAATATGTGGAGGTGACCCCACAGTCCATCAGAATGCGCAAGTGTGTGCTCGATCATCTTGAGCGCAAGCGTTCCAACAAGGAGTAGTAAATGACATAATAGCAGTAAACTATAGGTGAAGCGTCCCCGCTTTGTTCCTCGCAAGGATGATTGTCTTTGATAGAGAGCAAGGCGGGGACGCTTCGTTTTCTGTGAAATGTCATCTATAACAGATAATCTCTCTTATACATTATTACATATAAGTGCACACTACAAATAAAAATAGTTTGGGAAACAGTTGCAAATGTCACGGGAAACAACTACTTTTGCTTTCATAATGTAATTACTAACAGTTTGACATAACAATATAACAAACCAGATGGAAAAGATAGACAAACTTGACAAGAAAATACTCAGCATTCTGTCACTCAATGCACGCATGCCATTCAAGGATGTGGCTGCTGAGTGTGGCGTGTCGCGCGCTGCCATCCACCAGAGAGTGCAGCGACTTATTGACGAAGGCGTGATAACAGGTAGCGGATTTGACGTTAACCCGAAGTCCATAGGCTACAGCACATGCACCTATGTGGGCATCACGCTTGAGCGTGGCAGCATGTATAAAGAGGTGATTTCCAAGATAGCACAGATACCCGAGATAGTGGAGTGCCACTTCACCACAGGTCCTTACACCATGCTCATCAAACTCTATGCACGCGACAACGAGCAACTCATGGACTTGCTCAATAATAAGTTGCAGGCCATACCAGGTGTCGTGTCGACAGAGACTCTCATCTCGCTCGAGCAGAGCCTCAAGCGCGAGATACCGGTTATTGTAGACTGATAAGGTGGGCTCTATAAATTCCCACCATAACAGAATAAGTTTTTATGGATTATAACTTGTCGCATCATCTCGATGATGTCTACTCCCGATACCCGGAGAGTGAGGGCAAACCTCTGATAGGACTTACTGCCAACCATCACGAGATTGACGCAGATATAAGGGAACGCTACTATGAGCAGATTGTTGCGGCAGGTGGCGTTCCTGTCGTGATACCGCCTGTAAGTGATGCAGGCGTCATCGGCGACACTCTTGACCGCATAGACGCCATCGTGTTTACTGGTGGTGGCGACCACAACCCGCTGTGGCAGGGCGAAGAGCCTCTTCCTCTGCTTGGCAATCTCAATGAGGTGCGCGACCTGCCCGAACTCCTTACCGCCCGACTTGCCTACAACCGCCAGATGCCTATGCTCGGCATTTGCCGTGGCATGCAGACCATGGCGATAGCCCTCGGCGGTCACGTGGCTCAGGATATATCCTATGCCGACCACTGGGATGCCAACATAGGCATACGCCATAGTCAGGAAGAGGAGCGCGACCAGAAGACACACTCCGTAAATATAGACAGCAAGTCCTTGCTGCATGACATCTATCATGCAGAAGACCTGATGGTAAACTCCTTTCATCATCAGGTCGTAGACCGCACTGGCAGTCTCTTTCGTGCCACGGCTTGGTCCGCAGACGGAGCCATAGAGGCAATGGAGAGCACCGAGCACAAGCCCCTGCTTGCCGTGCAGTGGCATCCTGAGTGGCTCGGGGAAGAAGGTCGCAAGATATTCGACTGGCTCGTTGACGAGGCAAATGTTTTTGCCAAGGCGAAGCGTCTGCACTCCAAGATGATAACCCTCGACTCCCATTGCGACACTCCGATGTTCTTCCCTCAGGGCGCAGACTTTTCCAAGCGCGACCCTAAGATACTCGTTGATGTGCACAAGATGACCGACGGTCGTCAGGATGCCGTCACCATGGTGGCATATGTGCCGCAACCCGTAGGAGAGCAGACATGGCAAGACGTGATGCCCTTTGACACTGCCTCGCCGACTGCCTATGCCGACCTTATCTTCGACAAGATAGAGACCATCGTCAATGCCAACCCTCGGTGGATGGCGATAGCACGCAGTGAGGCAGACCTTTGGGCTAATAAGACGCAAGGACGCAAGTCCATCATGCTCGGCATAGAGAATGCTCTCGCCTTGGGCGACGACCTCTCACTCGTGGAGCATTTTGCCAAGCGGGGTGCCGTGTATTTCACCCTCTGCCACAATGGCGACAACCAGATATGCGACTCGGCAAGGAAATCTCTCTCCACGTGGGGAGGAGTGAGTCCCTTTGGAGCGGAGGTCATCAGGGAGATGAACCGCCACGGGGTGATGGTAGACCTCAGTCATGGTGGCGAGAAGTCTTTTTATGACGCGCTTGACATATCATCCAAACCCATTGTATGCTCTCACAGCAACTGCAAGGCGCTGTGCCCGCATGAGCGCAATCTCACCGACGACCAGTTGCGTGCGCTTGCCTCAAAAGGCGGCGTGTGCCAGATAACTCTCTATGAAGGTTTTGTCAGCGAGAACCCCAAGGAGGCAGACATCCTCAAGGCTATGGAGCATCTCGACCATGCCGTGAAGATTATGGGTGTGGACCATGTCGGCCTCGGCACCGACTTCGACGGCGACGGTGGCATACCAGGTCTGAAGGACTCCAGCGAGATGATACTCTTCACGCGACAGTTGCTCAAGCGACGCTACTCAGACGAGGAGATACGCGGCATATGGGGAGGCAACTGGCTTCGTGTGCTTGCTAAGAATCGTGAACATACAATATAATGTAAGAGATGAAAAAGAAAAGATACCTTATGATAATGTCTATTGTGGCGGCAGTCTGTGTGCTTGGCACAACCTGCTTTGCTACTCTCGGCATAGGCAACAACGCATCTGCCCAGAGTGAGGAAGAGGTAGCGGTGCAGAGCCGCTTTACCTTTGATGCCGACTCCGCCTATGCCTATTGCAATGCCCAGTGTGACTTCGGTCCGCGAGTGATGAACACCACCGCCCACGACAAGTGTGGCGAGTGGATAAAAGCGAAGTTTGAGGCATTCGGCTGCAAGGTGGAGAGCCAAAAGGCAGACCTTAAAGGTTATGACGGTACGATATATCACAACGACAACATCATAGCCCGCATCAATCCCGATGCCAAGCAGCGCATTCTCTTCTGCGCACACTGGGACTCCCGCCCTTGGGCAGACAACGACCCCGACGAGAGCAATCACCACAAACCCGTGATGGGAGCCAATGACGGAGCCAGCGGTGTGGGCGTCATGCTCGAACTGGCACGCATGCTGCAGGCAGATTCTGCCGGAGTGAATATCGGCATAGACTTCGTGTGCTTTGATGCCGAAGATTGTGGCACTCCGCAGTGGGCTGATGTCGACGATGACCCAGACTCATGGGCACTCGGAGCGCAGCACTGGGCGAAGACCTACGCACAGAATGCCGAAGCGCGTGACTGGCACTACGATTACGCCATACTGCTCGACATGGTAGGCGGCGAAGGTGCTAAGTTCTATAAGGAGGGTTTTTCCTCAGAGTATGCCCCCGACATACTCTCCAACGTGTGGGCAGCGGCAAATGCGGCAGGCTATGGTTCGTTCTTTGTTGACAACAATGGCGGCTACATCACCGACGACCATGTGCCTGTAAACAAGATTGCGGGAGTGCGCTGTGTAGACATCATTGCCTATTATCCCGACTGTCAGCAGAGTTCGTTTGGTCCTACATGGCACACCGTGAGCGACACCATGGAGCACATCTCAGTCAGCACGCTCAGAGCAGTAGGTCAGACCATGGCGCAATTGTTGTCAGAATACTAAAGTAGGAATTTATATTACCCCACCTTAATTGCTATTTGAGTGGTACGGCGAGGGCGCCGTACCTCCTATTGAATACCGTCTCAGTCAATCGTCGGTAACTATAGGAGGTACAGCGCCCTCGCTGTACCATTCAATTAATATTATATCTGCCCCGCTTCTACCTGTCTGACTACTCGTTCGGTCACACGGTCCACGCCGTCGGGGTCATACTTCTTCTTCAGACTTGCGCCGAATGTCCACGCAAACACCTGATAGAAACCAGCCCTCACAGGACCGAGGAAAGCCTGGATGAGATTATAACTCGATGACGAGCACTCACGGTTGATGAGTTTTATTAGCAACTTACCCTGAGCATAGGTAAGTTTCTTCATGCGTGGAGTGTATTCCTTCATTATGCTCTTCTCCACATATTTCATATGCTCCTTGCGCGCTTTTTCATTTGGCAAGGTCTGCATATATTCATACGTCTCTATTATGATGTTATTAGCCTCCTTGGCTATAGGCAGCACCTTCTTCACATTGCGCACGAGGATATTGTAGGCGCGTTGCTGCTTTTGGTTTTTAAATTCCTTCTCTGGATAGATGTAGACATCATTAAACTGGATGTAAGGGATGCTGTCACCCTCGTTCAACACCTTTCCCACACGTATCATAGGCACGAAAGAAACATCGTCAGAGTCCTTTCCTGCACTCTGTCCGTCGTCGGTGATGTCCTGGCACATAGCAGGGATGCACACCGCCGCAAATATCGCTATGATGAATAATCGTCGCATTGCGAGGGCAAAATTAATAATAAAAGTCCGTAAAGGGATGCCACACTATACTAAAAAACATTTTATTGCG
>CAVKNF010000005.1:0-32013 GCA_963657415.1 bacterium
AAGCTTGCTTTCAATTTGCCGAGTGCAGCTTATCTTATGCAAAGATAATGCAAATGAGCGCAAAGAAAGCTTTTCTTATGCAAAGATACACATTTTATGGAAAACAATCAGTAGATTAGCACCTTTTTACAAGAAATATATCCCTTTGGGATAATAATTCCAGTTAACAGTCTTTAACTCCACATCAAAGCAAGTTATACGCAATGGGGCAATTTAATAAGCAGACGAACGAAAGAACAACGGTCTGCGCGCATCCTTTGTTACAGTACTTTGGTCTATCTCAAATAATTGTAATAACACATAACTCAATCAAAAAAGAAACTAAAATGGAAATAAAGACTGTTTTCAAGACTATGATGATGGCTACTGTATGCCTCGGTTCTATGATATTCGCTTCTTGCGACAAGGATGATGCATCCAAGAGCATGATGCTCAGTGCAGCAAAAGCTGAAATAGCTGTCGACAGCACACAGACCATCACAGTCTACAACGGCACTACCCCACTCACAGCAACGTCAAGCGACGAAAAGGTTGCCACAGCTACTGTTGACAAATCCACCATTAAGGTAAAGGGCGTAAAGGTCGGCACTGCCACCGTTTTGGTAACTGACGCCAACAAGCAGACAGCAAGCCTCAGCGTGACAGTAAAAGAGATGCTTAAGTTTGACAATGCCTCTGTGACTGTTGCTACAGGCAAGGAAGGCACCATCAATGTGAAGTCAGGCACAGCACCTTACACTGTCACAGTGAAGGACACAAATGTAGCAACGGCTACAGTCAAGGACGCAGTCATCACCGTAAAGGGTGTAAAGGAAGGTTCGACAACTCTCACCGTGACAGACAGCAAGAATGTAACAGGTACAGTAAATATTACTGTAAGCAAATAAACATATTATGAAGATTAGATTTATTACTTTAGCGTTGCTTGCATGCATCGCCATGGCTTTGGCATCATGCCACTCGGCAGAGTCGGCCATCAAATACAAGGAAACATCTCATTATTTCGTACGCAATGACGTGAAAGACTATTCCCCACGGCTCATCCAGTCTAACGAAGAGTTTGAGCGCTACTTCGGCGCGGCCGCAACAATGGGCAACGACGGACTGCCTACGAGCATCGACTTCGCCAAACAGAATGTCATCGCCATCATGGAAGCGCAGACGAATATCGACACCGACATCAAGATTTCGTCAATAAAGAAGGAGAACGGCAAGATAGTCGTAAGGTATAAGGTCGTGAAAACGGGTGACCCACGGTCCTACTCCACAGTGCCTTGCCTGCTGCTTCGCATTGACAAGAAGCATGGAAGCAACGCGAAATTCATAAAGGAATAAATCAAAAAAGGAGGTACGGCGCCCCCGCCGTACCACGCAAGCAAGTCTTTTATCTCATTGAGATTACTCACTTGAGTGGTACAGCGAGGGCGCTGCACCTCCTATGATTACTTTCATCACGTTTGATGAGGGTAAGGCGAGGGCGCAGCATCCCTTAGGAGGTACGGCGCCCTCGCCGTACTATCCCAAGCAAGTCTTTTCCCTAATCAATATTACTCGCTTGAGTGGTACAGCGAGGGCGCTGTACCTCCTAAGGCTGAGCGTTTGTAAAATGTTAGCCAAACCTTTTGCAAAATCTCGCTATGCGGATGCTTTGACAATTGTCACACACGTGTGCGGCATTTGTCATAAACTTGTGCGACAAATGCCAAAAACATGTGTGACATATGCCGCACAACTCTTTGGCATATGTCAAAACATCGCTGCACGCAACTTTTGCAAACGACGAGACGGGCTCCTAACAACCGGGCACGTAACCAGTCTTGTCCTTCTCGGTGATCTCGCGCAACACACGGCATGGATTGCCGGCTGCGATGACTCCCGAGGGGATGTCATGTGTGACGACACTTCCCGCCCCTATTATCGTGTCGTCGCCGATGGTCACGCCGGGCACTACCGTAACATTACCGCAGAGCCACACCCTGCTGCCTATGGTGATGGGCTTGGGGATGAGTCCGCCAGCGGCACGCTCCTCGGCATCGGTGGTATGGTTGCCCGAGAAGAGCCCCACATTGGGACCGATGAGAGTGTTGTTGCCTATTGTCACCTGCCCGCAGTCGAGGATGACGCATCCGAAGTTGATGTAGACGTCATTGCCAATGGTGATGTTTTTGCCGAACTCGCAACGGAAGTCGGGTTCTATCCACACGTTCTCGCCCACGGACTTAAAGAGCCTGCGCATGATGTCGCGACGCTCTTCCACTTGTTCGTCAGCCAGGCGGTTGTATACTCGGAAGAGTTTCTTAGCCTCCACTCTTCTATTAAACAGGTCTTGGTCGAAATCATTGTAAATCTCGCCAGCCTGCATCTTTTCCCAGTCAGTCTTCATTTATATTTTCCCATATTAAGTTATCTATATTATACACAAGTCTATATTAATCACTAGCATTCAGACTTATATAGTAAAGCAGTTTATATGAATTGAATAGCAGGAGGCATGGACGGCGGCCCTCAAGAGCATGCCTCATGGGTTTATGCAAGAGAGCGAAGGCCATGTGGCACAGTGGATAGAGATGCCACTTATGCAACAAGTCAGCATAATCGATTATCTTGGCGTAACCTCGCAGTTCATCTCTAAACTGATATAACGTGCGGCAGGCTTCCTCTGACTTGCTGACAAACGAGGCATTGTCTATAAAGTTGTCATATCCCAAGGGATTGTCTATATGATGTATAGAAATATAATGTTCTTTCAGTTGCTTGCCAAACAGCACATCTTCATAACCATAATACTTAAAGCGCTCATCGAAAGGATTGTCCAACATGACGGTGCGCCTGATAAGGAAATTGGATGTATGGAAATCCTTGTACGGATGGGCTTGGCGCAACAGATAGTTGCCATTTTGTGCGCCTGCCACCTCAAACAAGTAGCGCAGATTATGTCGAAGATGCATCTGTCCGGTCTTTATCTTATAACCACCACACATCACATCCGCTTGCTCCACATTATTTATATAGCGGGATATATAGTCTGAGCATATCACATCCATGTTGCTGTCGATAAACAAAAGCCATTTGCTCTTTGCTTGAAGAGCAAGAAAATTACGTATGGCAGCCCTGCCGACATTCTTTTTTCTTACTATATAGCGACAGTTATTGAGTTGGTTTATAACCTGGTTGGCATTAATGGCTGAGGCATCCTTGGAACCGTCGTCGGCAACGATAATCTCATATTTTAATGCTGGAATAGCCATAGCCTGCTCTTGCAATGCCTTCACAAGAGTCACGCACACATTATTATATGTAGGGAGAAGTATGGATAGTTGGGTAATCATAATGTAATGTCAAAATTATACATTTCCTTTGTTATATGCAAATATTAAGCGCTTTATATTAATCGTCAGCGACAGCAATAGGAGGTACAGCGCCCTCGCTTTGCCCATTTAGGAGGTACAGCGCCCTCGCTGTACCAGATACAAAGAAGAAATTTTCGAAAAGCGCCTTGGTACGGCAAGGGCGCCGTACCTCCTAATGAATGCCATCTTTTCATATTACAAGGGCGCCGTACCTCCTTGGTAAATTGTTTGTCCGTACAAAAAAATTGTCTTGTCGGGTTTGACTTTCAACATTTCTTAGTAACTTTGTGCTATTACAAGGATTTAAACAATAAAACTATTCTAAGGATATGGAAATAAAGACTATAGGTTTGGCTTGCGACCATGCGGGCTTTCCTCTAATGCAATTCGTGAAGAAATATCTCGAAGAGAGAGGCATAGCATATAAGGATTATGGCACCCACTCCACCGAGAGTTGCGACTATTCCGACTTTGGACACGCTTTGGCTGAGGGTATGGAGCAGGGTGACGTTTATCCAGGCATAGCAATATGCGGATCAGGAGAGGGCATCTCGATGACTCTCAACAAGCACCAGTCTATACGTGCGGCACTGTGCTGGATACCGGAGATAGCGCATATCACAAGACAGCACAATGACTCCAACGTGCTTGTGATGCCGGGTAGATTTATCAGCGAGGCCACAGCAAAGGAAATCCTTGACGAGTTTCTTGCGACACCATTTGAGGGCGGACGCCATCAGAGGAGAATTGACAAGATACCTGTCAAGAAATAAAACTTGTCAAAACAATAGACCAAGCCATGCAAAAGGTTAGTCGAAACAATAGACATGAAAGCGAAGTCATTACTTTCAAGAATACGCAAGCCGGCAACAGCAGTTGTCGGCTTGCCTCTTATGTATATAGGAGTGTTGCTGCTTATTCTCCACTATCTGCTTCACTCCACCTCCAATATTCTCATGATTGTCGCATTAATATTGGAGATTGTTGGGGCTACGGCACACTACTGGAAGATAAAGAAACAACAGTAATATTAAAAGAAGAGACCCCTCCCTAACCCTCCCGAGGGAATAACCCCTCCCCTGCCCCTCTCGAGGGGGAGGGGAATAGGTAGCAGTGGTAACCATTAGGAGGTACGGCGCCCTCGCCGTACCATCTCACGGAAGAAGCCTCAAGCGTATGGGTGCAGCGAGGACGCAGCACCTACTACAGATACCTTTGCTCCCTTGCGGGTACGGCGAGGGCGCCGTACCTCCTAAAGATAGAAGACGTACCTCCTAAAAACAAAAAAAAGCCCTTGCTTCTCACGAAGAGAAACAAGGACCATCATCATCTAAGGAGAGCCTCTTGTCGGATTCGAACCAACGACCCCGAGATTACAAATCACGTGCTCTGGCCAACTGAGCTAAAGAGGCGGGTGGGTAAGCTTACTGCATCGCGTCGCTACAACCAACTACCTTTGCTACGTTCCCGTCCTGGAGGATTCCGAGGGAGCTGACCGTACAGGACTTACCCGTGTATAATTACATAAACCAATTATCGCTACAAACAAGGAAAATCTCACTATGCAAAAACCTTCTCGCAGGTCAGCAATGAGCATCGATTTCCTAATTGCGGTGCAAAGGTAGTCCTTTTTACTCAAACAGCCAAATTTCGCTCGCTCTATTTATCAAAAAAAGATTAAAAAGGGGAGCCATACATTATTATATTGTATAAATTAAGTACCTTTGTCAAACAATCGAATTTACGGAAACAGAATGATAACACCGCAAGCATTAATACAACTCAAAGCCTTTGCCCGTCAGGACGGATTTATACTCTCACTGGTATGGCTTCTTAGCATGTGGCTCTACATAAAGGTTTCCGGCAGCATCTACGGTCCGTTGCTCATGTTCTCCACCCCATTCTTCATCATGTGGAGACTCAATGAGTTTCGCGACAAGGCACTCGACGGACATATCTCCATACGCAGGTCGATAGCATATTCCTGCTATGTGATGTTTTATGCTTCGCTAATCTTTGCTGTCGGACAATATGTATACTTCACATATCTCGACAACGGCGACTTCATGGGCATGCTCAACGAGTCAGTGAGACTCATCGAAGCCAACAACCAGACAGTAGGCATGAATGTGAGCGACATCAACAATGCCGTGAAAGTGGTAGGCATGATGACTCCTATAGAACTTGTATTCTCATTCATGATGAACAACCTCGTCGTCGGGGCAATAATAAGCCCTATAGTGGTGATGTTCAGCAAAATGTCAGAAAAACGTAAAAGATAACATGGACATATCGGTAATAGTACCTCTATATAACGAGGACGAATCTATAAAAGAACTCTACGAGTGGATAAAGCGCGTGATGGACAGTCACAAGTTCACCTATGAGGTGATATTTGTCAATGACGGTTCGACGGACAAGTCATGGGATGTCATAGAGGCATTATCCAACGAAGACTCTCACGTGAAGGGCATAAAGTTTCGTCGTAACTATGGCAAGAGCCCTGCCCTCTACTGCGGATTTAAGCAAGCTGAGGGTGATGTGGTGATAACGATGGATGCCGACCTGCAGGATTCGCCCGACGAGATACCCGAACTGCGACGCATGGTTATCGAGGACGGTTATGACCTCGTGAGCGGATATAAGCAGAACCGCCGTCAGGGGGACCCTCTGTCGAAGACCATACCTACAAAACTCTTCAATGCCACCACGCGCAAGGTCAGCGGCATACACAATCTGCATGACTTCAACTGCGGACTGAAGGCTTATCGCAATGACGTGGTGAAGAACATCGAGGTGTATGGCGAGATGCACCGTTTTATACCGTATCTTGCAAAGAATGCTGGTTTTGACAAGATTGGTGAGAAACCCGTACACCACCAGAAGCGTCAGCATGGCGTGAGCAAGTTTATGGGATGGAACCGCTTTGTCAACGGCTACCTCGACCTCATGACATTGTGGTTTTTGTCAAGTTTCGGTAAGAAACCGATGCACGTCTTCGGTTTTCTCGGCACGATAATGTTCTTCATAGGTTTTATAGCAACACTCATGATAGGAGTAACCAAGATTTACTGCCTCACGACAGGTGTGCCTGCAAGACTCATCACAGACACGCCATACTTCTACATCGCCCTGACGATGATGATAATAGGTACGCAATTCTTCCTTGCCGGATTTGTGGGCGACCTGATAAGCAGGTCATCACAGCAACGCAATGACTATCAGATAGAAAAGACAATAAGATGCTGAGACGCTTGCCTTTAATCATATGCCTTGTGTTGCTTGCCCTTATGCCACAAAGTTCATGGGCGCAGAAGAACAAGGATGCGGAAGTTGACACGGTGAAGGTCAACTTCTTCAATGGCATTGCCATACACGTGGATGCCATCGGTGCCATACAGATGGCTACCTCCGACCACGGACAATGGGAAGCAGGACTGAGGATAAACCTCAAGGACAGATATTTCCCTGCCTTTGAAATAGGTTACGGCAAGGCTGACGAAAGCGACGACTATGTCACGGAGTCGTGGTGCAAGGCCAAGGCTCCCTATTTCCGCATCGGTTGCGACTATAACATACTGCGCAACAAGCACGACGCCTACAAGGCTTTCGTAGGACTGCGCTACGGATTCAGCAAGTTTAACTACGACCTGACTGTGAAGACCGTGACAGAAACAGAGGCTGAGCAGACTACTGAAAACGAGGACGGTACGACATCGACGGAGACTGTCACCACATCAACGACGACATATCCCGAGTATGACGGGCTCAATGCCACCTGCCACTGGCTGGAAGCAGTCTTTGGCGTGGATGCCAAGATATGGGGACCGCTGCACTTGGGATGGGATGTAAGGTATCGTCGTATGTTGTCAAACAAGCATAGCGATGCCGACGAACCGTGGTATATACCGGGATTCGGCAACAAGAAAACAGCAGGTTTCACTGCCATGTTCAACATCACTCTCGCCATATAAAAAACACATGAAACGCATACACTGGATACTTCTCATAGTGCTCATTGCCGCTGCCGTATTTGTCATACATCTACAGAACACAGCGCCTTATCATCATGACAAGGGACAGATTTTCGGCACATATTACAGTATAACGTATCAGAATGACACCGACCTGCACGAGGAGATAATGAAGGCCCTGCATGAGGTGGACTCTTCGCTGTCGATGTTCAACAAGAACAGCACCATCTCAAGAATCAACCGCGGGGAAGACATCAATGCTGACAAGATGCTGGCATACATCTTCCCACGTGCGCAAAAGATATCTGAAAGCACTGACGGAGCATTTGACATCACCGTGGCTCCGCTGGTAAATGCCTGGGGATTCGGATTTAAGGAAAACAAATGGCCCACTGACGAACAGATAGACTCCATCAAGACCTTTGTGGGATATAAGAAGGTGAAACTTGAGAACGGGAAGATTATCAAGGATGACCCGAGAATGATGGTAGACCTGTCTGCCATCGCCAAGGGTTACGGTTCGGACGTGGTGGCAAAGGTCATGGACCGTGCCAAGGTGCGCAACTACATGGTGGAGATTGGTGGCGAGATTGTCACCAAGGGAAAGAATGAGAAGGGCGAGATGTGGAAGATAGGCATTGCCAAACCTACTGAGAACGAGGAGGAACAGAATGGTTATCAATGCATCATGCAACTCACCGACTGCGCAGCGGCAACAAGCGGCAACTACCGCAAGTTCTTCTATAAAGACGGTAAGAAATATGCTCACACTATAGACCCGAAGAGCGGCTATCCTGTGCAGCACGACATCATCTCCGCCACTGTCTTGGCTCCTGCGTGCTATGAGGCTGACGCCTATGCCACTTCATTCATGGTGATGGGACTGGAGAAAGCCAAGAGCGTGATAGAAAACAACAATGACCTCGAAGCCTATTTCATATATGTAAGAGACGGCAAACAGCAGATTTGGATGTCAAAGGGATTTGGCGAACACATCGTCGAATAGCCGTCAGACATAAGGACTGCTATGGTCTGCCATACCCAGAATATTGACAGATGCCAAGTTTCCAACTAACCGAAAAACTCCTCAACACTCCCCTATTTCAGGGCCTCAGCAAGTCTGACCTGCATACCATTGTAGGCCACACAAGATTTGATTTCGGTAAGTTTGCCCCAGGTAAGACTATTGTCAAGGAGGGTGACCCTTGCACAAACATAATATTCCTGCTCGACGGTGAGATAAATGCCAGGACGCAGGCCGCAGACAATCGCTACACTGTGACGGAGTTTATCAAAGCCCCGATGCAACTGCAACCCGAACGACTCTTCGGTATGAGCCAGAGATACACGACGACATTCTCTGCCGAAACGACTTGCAATACGTTGAGTCTGATGAAAAGCGAGGTGGTAAACCTGTGTAACAATTACGACATATTCCGCATCAACCTCATAAACCTCCTTGCGGCAGGAGTACAAAAGGCGGAAGACCGCAACTGGCTATCGGGGCATATATCCCTGAGAATGCGCATAGCACGATTCTTCACCCTTCATTGCATCCGTCCCGCAGGAGAGAAAATCATCAAGATAAAGATGCGCGACTTGGCGGAAGAGATTAACGACACACGACTAAACGTTTCCTTCGAACTCAACAAACTTCAAGATGAAGGACTCGTCCGACTTTCACGGGAGAAGATACATATCCCCGCCCTCGAACATTTGTTCATGTGATAACTCAAACTGACATATACAATAAATCCCGAGCAAAGCGCTCGGGATTTATTATTTGTTAGAGACATGTTCTGTTTAGAATGGCAGGTCATCAGCACTGCCTTCCTCCTGACTACCGGCAAAAGGTGCCTGTGGTGAAGCCGCAGGAGCTTCCTGAGCAGGAGCAGCGAATGGAGCTGGAGCAGCACCTGTAGCACCTACTGACGCAGGATCTACCTTGCGCACATCAAATGCACGGATACTGTTAAACCAACGGCCATTGTATTCATGGGCATCGATATCAAATGCCACCATAACCTCGTCACCAATCTGTATGTTGAATCTCTGCAGACGGTCATCACCGAAAACAGAGAATACCATCTTCTTAGGATACTGGTCGTGAGTCTCCACGACAAAGTCCTGAGCCTTCCATTCACCACGAGCGCTCACGCCACTTCTTGCAGGCAGCGCGGCAATAATCTTTCCTTGTAAATCCATTTATGCTATATTTGTAATATTCGTATACTTTGTTTAGAACAGGGATTAATTCCTAATGCGAAATTAACAAAATACTTCTAAATCGGGAAACTTTTCCATCGTTTTTTTGTCGTGCCCGATATATTTTTGTATTTTTGCCTAAGAATATACAAACACTATATAGTTATGAGATTTACCTTATCAAGCAACGAACTCTACG
Source organism: bacterium (assembly GCA_963657415.1). Classification (GTDB taxonomy): domain Bacteria; phylum Bacteroidota; class Bacteroidia; order Bacteroidales; family Bacteroidaceae; genus Prevotella. The sequence goes on from CAVKNF010000005.1 coordinate 9,729, forward strand.
GACACCTGCAGACCCTATCGAAGGTCATAAACAGCAAGAACTCACTGCCTATACTCGAGTGCTTCCTGTTTGAAATCGCAGACGACAAGATGACTATTACTGCCAGCGACAGCGAGAATGTCATGTGCACCACCATATCTCTCGAGAACTCCGACTCTGACGGCAAGTTCGCCATCTCCAGCAGCATCATCCTCGATGCTCTCCGCGAGTTGCCTGAGCAACCTCTCACCTTTGATGTAGACACACAGGCTCTCACCATCAAGGTGCTCTATCAGAACGGCAACGGAAAGTTTGATTTCACAGCCATGAATGCCAATGAGTATCCGCAGATACAGCCTATCGGCGACGAGGCTTCGGTCATCACTATCAATGCCGGCATCCTCAACACCAACATATCACGATCCATCTTCGCCACGGCACAGGACGAACTCCGTCCTGTAATGAACGGCATCTACTTCGACCTCACAACAGATGCTCTTGCCATCGTGGCAAGCGACGGACACAAACTGGTAAGGAATCGTAACTACACGGTAAAGTCGGACACTCCTGCCTCATTCATATTGCCAAAGAAACCGGCAAACCTGCTGAAGAACGTGCTTGGCAAGGACGGCGGCGACGTAGTCATCAAGTTTGATAGCCGCAACGCAGAGATTACATATGAGGACGGCATCTTGTGCTGTCGCCTCATCGAGGGACGCTACCCTAACTACAATAGTGTTATCCCACAGGACAATCCTAACCACCTAACGATAGACCGCAAGACTCTGCTCTCAGCTCTGCGTCGCGTATTGCCTTTCGCAAGCGGCACTCAGTTGATACGCTTCCAATTGGAAACAGGTAAACTCGAACTCAAGTCGGAAGACATCGACTTCGCAACAAGTGCTCAGGAAAAACTGAGTTGCGATTATACAGGTCGCCCGATGAGCATAGGATTCAAGGGAGGCGCACTCACCGAGATCCTCAACAACCTCGACTGCGACGACATCACTCTCCAACTGTCTGACCCAAGTCGTGCGGGAGTGATAGTTCCGACAAATCAGGACAAGGAGGAGGAGGTATTGATGCTCGTGATGCCAATGCTTCTCAACGACTAAACAAGACGGAATAGAACACAAACAAGACATGATTCCAAATCTGACTAAACCGCTGGTGGTCTTTGATCTTGAGACCACTGGCGTTGATATTGTAAAGGACAAAATAATCCAGATATCCTACATCAAGGTGTTCCCTGACGGAAAGGAAGTGAGAAACTCTTACTTCGTCAATCCGGGTATGCCGATACCTCCATTCGTAGAGGAACTCACTCATATCACCAACGACATGGTGAAGGACGCTCCTTCATTCAAGGAACTGGCTCCAAAACTTAAGGAGGAGTTCACAGGCTGTGACTTTGCAGGATACAACTCCAACAAGTTTGACATCCCTATGCTGTCGGAAGAGTTTATCCGTGCAGACGTAGACTTCGACTTTTCCAAGTGCCGCCTGATAGACTCCATGTCAATATTCCGCAAGATGGAGAGACGCAACCTCGCCGCTGCCTACAAGTTCTATTGTGGCAGAAAGATGGAGGATGATTTTCAGGCTCACCGCGCTGACGAGGACACTGAGGCTACATGGCGTGTGCTGCAGGGACAACTCGACATGTATGCTCCCGGCAAACAGGAAGAGGAGGAGCGCACACTTGTCAATGACATGGACGCTCTGCACGAGATATCCAAACTCGGCAACTTCGTGGACTTCGCAGGACGCTTCTATTGGCGCGAGGTGCTCGGTGCTGACAACAAACCGCTTATGGACGCTAAGGGTAAACCTGTGTTGAAAGAAGCGTTCAACTTTGGTAAATACAAGGACTGGTATGTCACCGACGTGCTGCGTCGCGATCCAGGCTACTACAGTTGGATGATAGGTGGCGACTTCCCCGCCGACACCAAGCAGGTACTGACCCGCATCCGTCTCAGGGAGTTTGCCGCAAAGAACCAATAATTGACAATGGGAATAAAGAAGCACGCTATAACATTTATATCAGCCATGATGTTCTCCATCTGCACATGGGGACAGGAGTTGAATGCTACTGTCAAGGTAAACCATGCGCAGATACAGGGAACGGATGTAAGCGTGTTTGAGGAACTGGAGACAAACCTCACCAAGTTTATCAACGAGCGACAGTGGACGAGTCTGCAGTTTCAGAAGAACGAGCGCATCAACTGCTCATTCAATATCACGGTGACGAAATATGCCGACAACATCTTCACAAGCCGATGTGTCGTCACCGCCACCCGCCCAGTATACAATTCTTCGTATACCACCACCATATATAGCAACACCGACAACGACTTCACCTTCGAGTATGCTCAGTTCGATCAGATACAGTTTAATGAGGAGAATATCGATAACCAATTGACAGCCCTCATCGCCTATTACGCTTATCTGATAATAGGCATCGACCTGGACACTTTTGGCCCCATGTCGGGCGAAGACGTGCTGCAGCGTTGCTATAACCTGTGCAACAATGCGCAGAACCTTGATTTCTCTGGTTGGAAAGCCTTCGACTCCGACAAAAACCGCTATGCCATCATCAACGACTATCTCGACAGCGCTATGCAACCCTTCCGCCAGTTTCAGTATGACTACTATCGCAAAGGACTTGACGAGATGGCATCAAATGCCGACCGTGGCAGGACAAATATCACTACCGCAATAGAGGAACAGTTGAAGAAGGCTCACGAGAACCGCCCACTGAGCATGTTGCCACAGATATGGACCGACTATAAGCGCGACGAACTTGCCAATATATATAGAGGTAAGGGCACACAGAAAGAGAAGCAGTCGGTCTATGACATACTCTTCGGCATCAACGCCAGCCAAAGCAACTCTTGGGACAAACTGAAAGAATAGATGCTTAAGCAATTATACATAAAGAACTTCGCCCTCATAGACGAATTGGATGTCAACTTCTATCCGGGTTTCTCGGTCATCACTGGTGAGACGGGAGCGGGCAAGAGCATCATCCTCGGTGCTCTCGGGCTTCTGCTCGGCAACCGTGCTGACCTCAAGGCTATTAAGGAAGGGACGAACCGTTGCACCATAGAGGCACACTTTGATATCCAACGTTATGATTTCCAGTCTTTCTTCGACGACAATGACATCGACTATTGTGCAGATGACTGCATCATACGACGCGAGATAAATGCCAACGGTAAGAGCCGCGCGTTTATCAATGACACGCCAGTGGCTCTCGCACAGATGAAGGAACTGGGCGAACAACTCATAGACATCCACTCGCAACATCAGAACCTGCTCCTGCAGAAGGACAACTTCCAACTCTCCGTGGTAGACATCATCGCCAAGGATCAGGCGTTGCTGAAATCTTATAAGGAAAGTTTCGACAAATATCATAAGGCTAAGCAGGCTCTCGAGGACACGCGTCGCGCTATAGAGCAGAACAGGCAGAACACTGACTTCCTGCGCTATCAGTATGAGGAACTGTCGAAACTCCAACTGCAGAGCGGTGAGGATGAAGTGCTCGACCGTGAGTCCAACTCCATGCAACATTATGAGGACATCAAGAGTGCCCTCTATGAGGCTGACGAGAATCTCGGCAACGAGGCAACGGGTATACTTGTAAGACTTCACCAGTGTCTGTCGGCAGTCAACGGTATAGCAAATGTATATCCACAGGTGGAAGATGTTTGCAAACGACTGGACACCACGTATATAGAACTCAAAGACATCTCCGGCGACATTGCCGATATGTTGGGCAATGTGGAGTATGACCCCGACGAACTGGAGCGCATCAACAACCGTCTGGATGCCATCTACTCTCTGGAGCAGAAGCATCATGTCAGTAGCGTAGACGAACTGATAGCCCTGCAGGAGAAATATCTGAAGGAACTTGATGCCATCGACAATAGCGACATGACTCTGCACGACCTCGAAGAGGCTCTTGCAAAGGCACAGGAGGAAGCGATGGCAATGGCAGACGAGTTGACTGCACAGAGAAAGAAAGCCATCGTCAAGATACAGGACGAGATGTCGTCACGACTGAAACCTCTGGGACTTCCCAACGTGCGCTTTGAGGTGGAGATATCCCACAAAGATCTGTCCATTGACGGTGCCGACAAGGTGGAGTTTCTATTCTCGGCCAACCCCGGCACTCCACTCCGTCCTGTGGCACAGATAGCCAGTGGAGGTGAGATAGCCCGCGTGATGTTGTCACTAAAGGCAATGCTCAGCGGTGCAGTGAAACTCCCCACTATCATCTTCGACGAGATTGACACAGGTGTGTCAGGTCGCGTAGCCGAACAGATGGCAGTGATAATGAGCCAGATGGGACAGGCGGAGCGACAGGTGATAAGCATCACCCACTTGCCACAAATTGCCGCCATGGGTAGCAACCACTATAAGGTCTACAAGGAGCAGGGCGCCGACAACACAAAAACTCACATGGAGCAACTCGACAACGACCATCGCATAAAGGAGATAGCGCAGATGCTCAGTGGTAGCAACATCTCTGACGCTGCCATAAGCAATGCCAAGGCTCTCCTCGGACTATAACGCATTTACACACATGATGAAAAAGACAATTATTATATTCCTTCTTGCACTCTCCTTCGCCATACCGTCATTGGCACAAAGTTCGGCGGTGCAGAAAACAGCCAAATCAGTATTTACCCTTACCACATATAAGGCCGACGGCACTATCCTCTCCACCGCACACGGCATCTATTGCAACGCCACAGGCGAGGGCATAGCAGCCTTTACTCCGTTCGTCGGAGCCAAGAGCGCCACAGTCATCGATGGCGCAGGCAAGAAATATAATGTCACGGCAATAATCGGTGCCGACGAGATCTATGACATATGCCGCTTTCGCATCTCAGGCAACAGCAATCCTATCGAAGTATCACCGACTACCGAAACTGGTAAGTTGTGGGTGGTAAGTTACAGCAACAAGAAGGCTAAGTTCACTCCCGTGACGGTGAAGAGTTCGGAAAAGTTTCTCGACAAATACAACTACTATGTCTTCAACGAAGAGATAAGTGACGACATCGAAGGATGCCCCATCGTCAACGAGGCTGGCATGGCAGTAGGACTGGTGCAACGCTCCAGCACGTCATACGCCATCCACTCTACCGATGCAGCATACTACTCCACTCTCGTAAGCAACGGTCTGTCGCTCAACAACCCCACGATGCAGAAGACTCGCATCCGCATTGCCCTGCCCGAAGACCACGAGCAGGCACGACTCATGCTGCTCATGCTCAACTACAGAATGGACTCGCTCAACGTGAGAAACACCACAGAGGACTACATCGACAAATATCCTACCGAGGTCGACGGATACAATGCCTTGGCGAAATATGAGGCAGACCATGCCAACCTGAAGAAGGCTTCCGACGCCATGGAGACAGCCATAAAGAAGGCGGAGAAGAAGGACGAAGCTTATTATGAGTATGCCAAACTCATCTATAACAAAGTGGCTTTTCAGACAGACTCACTGAATACTCTGTGGACATATGACCTTGCAGGAGAGAATGTCGACAAAGCTATTGCCATCAACCCGCAGTCTTCCTACAAGCACTTGTCAGCACAGATAAAGTATGCACAGAAGGATTTCAACGGTTCGCTCGCCCTTTTGGAGGAACTTGCTGGCGGGGAGATGCCAGTGAGCGAGATATATTATGAGATAGCACAATGCAAATCTCGCATGAATGCAGACAAGAATGACATCTTAACTTATATCGACAAGGCTGTGGAGGCTTGTCCGAAACCACTGACTTATATCAGTGCGCCATATGTCCTCGCACGCGGTATGATGCTCGACGAGATGGGCGAGGCGAAGAAGGCACTGGTGGACTACAACCAGTATGACACTCTGATGAACTTCCGCGCGAGCGCCGACTTCTACTACACACGCTACAAGTGCGAGGTGCAACTCAAACAGTATCAGCAGGCCATCAACGACATCTCGCATGCCTGCGTCATCAACAAGCAGGAGCCGACATATCTTGCCGAACTGGCATCCATCGAACTCCGTGTGGGTCGTTATGAGGACGCTGTGCGTGCTTGCGACATCTGTCTGCAACTCACCCAGAGTTATTCCGACGTATATATAGTAAAAGGTGTAGCCCTCCACCAGTTGGGAAAGACGGAAGAGAGCAAGGAGGCTCTGCTCAAGGCAAAGGAACTCGGTGATGAGCGCGCCGACGCTTACTTGGAGAAATACAGCAAATAAATTTTATAGGGCCATATGCCATAACACACAGCACCATGAACAAGAAAAGAGCCATAATCATAATTCGCGTCGTCATCATCGTCATCATTGTGGCAATGATAGGTAGCAGTGAGTATTTCCTACACTTCGCCCTGCATAATGACCACTCGTCATATGATGCGGAGAAGGAATTCAAGAGTCAGAAGGAGATGGTGCCCTGGACAGCGCCGTGGATAGACAGCATACGCTCCACAAAGGCACTTCGCGACACGTTCATAGTGAAGGATGACGGCAAGCGCATGCACGCATGGTATCTTGCATCGCCCGACACCGCCATACACAACACCGCAGTCATCGTGCACGGCTACAAGAGCAACCCCATCTTTATGTTCCAGATAGGTTATCTCTATAATCATGACCTGCACTGGAACATCCTCCTGCCTGACCTTACGGCACATGGTCAGAGCGACGGCAGCACCATACAGATGGGATGGAAAGACCGCAATGATGTCAACCTCTGGGTAGGCGTTGCCCACGACATCTTCCGTGCCGACACTATGCTCGTGCACGGCATCTCCATGGGAGCAGCCACCACGATGTGCGTCTCGGGCGATGATGAGGGACGCAAATACGTGCGCGGATTTGTGGAAGACTGTGGCTACACAAGCGTGTGGGACGAGTTTAGCGGTGAACTAAAGAATCAGTTTGGTCTGCCATCCTTCCCTCTGCTCGACATCACCAGCGCAGTGTGCAAGATGCAATACGGATGGAGTTTTAAGGAGGCAAGTCCGCTCAACATGGTGGCGAAATGCAAGAAGCCGATGCTCTTCATCCACGGCGACAACGACACCTATGTGCCCACGGCGATGGTGCATACGCTATATGCAGCCAAGCAAGGCGCAAAGGAACTCTGGCTCGCACCCGGCTCTGAGCATGCCGACTCCTACCGCGACCATCACGAGGAATACACCACCAGGGTGAAAAACTTCATCAGCAAATACATACGCTGAGCAATAGAAACTAATGACTAACTAACATAACCTTTACTATTAAATACTACGCTTATGAAAAAGACATTTTTGCTCGTGGCTTGCACCATGATGCTCGCCATGCCTGCCATGGCAGGTAAATGGACTCAGTGGGTAAATCCTTTCCACGGTACAGACAAGCAAGACGGCCTGCATGGCAACACCTATCCTGGTGCCACTACACCTTTTGGCATGGTGCAGGTGAGCCCTGACACACATGACGAACCGAGTTGGGACAGCGGTTCGGGCTACACTTACGGCGAGAACAAAATCTATGGTTTCTCCCACACACGCCTCAGCGGTACGGGTGCCAACGACTTCATCGACATCACGCTGATGCCTATGACCACCGACAAGGAGTACAAGCCCATCTACTCCTTCAGCCATGACCAGGAGTCGGCACGCCCTGGCTATTATCAGGTAAAGTTACAGGACAACGGCATCAATGTGGAACTCGCCGCTACCACACACACAGGCATACACCGCTACACCTATCCTGCTGGTCAACCCCGATATGTATTTCTCGACCTTGACCACTCTGCTGACAAACACAGTTGGGGACGCACAGTGCTCAACGGACAGATTCGCAAGGTCAACGACACCACCCTCGAGGGCTACCGCGTCATCACAGGATGGGCTAAGTTGCGCAAAATATATTTCCGCATAGAATTCTCTGAACCGATGGAAGAGGTGCAGTTCTTTAGCGACGGCAAGCGCTACAACCAGACACCTCTCATCAATGGCGATGACCTCAGGTCTATAGCAAAATTCAAGTCTACGGGCAACAACACCCTGATGGCAAAGGTATCGCTCTCGGCAGTGGACATAGAGGGCGCACGCAAGAACATGGCGGCAGAATCCACAAGTTGGGATTTTGACAAATATGTCAATGATGCCGACGCAGCATGGGACAAATTGCTCAGCACCATCGAGGTGGAAGGCAACGAGCACGATATGCGCACCTTCTACTCTTCATTCTATCACACTCTCATACAACCAAACGCAGTGAGCGATGTCGACGGACGCTATATGGCTGTTGACTACACTGTAAAGAAGATGCCGTCAGGCAAGATATTCTATTCCACTTTCTCGCTTTGGGACACTTATCGCGCGGCTCATCCCCTCTACCAACTGCTGTTCCCCGACTACAACCGCAGTTTTGTGGAGAGCATGTTCCTGCATTATGATGTCTACGGATATCTGCCCATATGGCAACTGTGGGGAGAAGAAAACTACTGCATGATAGGCAACCACGCCATACCTGTGATTGTTGATGCCGCCCTCAGAGGTGATGTCGACAAGGAGCGCGCCTATGACGCCGTGAAGCAATCATCTATGAGAAGCCACAAGAACTCTCCTTTCGACGTGTGGGACAAGTATGACTATATGCCAGAGGATTTGCAGACGCAGTCAGTATCCATCACTCTCGAGATGGCTTTCGACGACTGGTGCGTAAGCCAGTTGGCAAAGGCTCTCGGACACGATGAGGATGCAAAATACTTTGCAAAGCGCAGCCAGAACTACCGCAACATATACAACTCTGCCAATGGTTTCTTCCAGGCACGCAAGTCTGACGGTTCATGGCTCGAACCTTTCAACCCTCTGCAGTATGGTGCCAATGGTGGCAACCCTTACACTGAAGGCAACGCATGGCAATGGAAATGGTATGTGCCACAGGACATCCCTGGAATGATAGCGCTCTTCGGCGGCGCCAAGGCCACAGAGAGCCAACTCGACAAGTTCTTCACCACTACAGACGACACGGAGAAGAAAAACAACAATGCCAGCGGATTTGTGGGACAATATGTGCAGGGCAACGAACCCGACCATCACGTGCCTTTCCTATACAATAATGTAGGCAAGCCACGCAAGACTCAGCAACTTGTCAACCACATCCTCACAACGCTCTATAATGACACTCCGGCAGGCATCTCGGGTAATGACGACTGCGGTGAGATGTCGGCATGGTATATGTTCTCTGCCCTGGGCTTCTATCCTGTGAACCCTGCATCGGGCGAGTATGAGATTACTACCCCACTCTTCCGCAAGGCTGTGCTCCATCTTCCTAATGGCAAGACATTCACCGTCACCACCGACCGCAAGGACAACTCCCAGTGCTTCATCAAGTCCATGCGCCTCAACGGCAAAGTCAAGAAAGACTACACCCTGCGCTACTCCGACATCATCAACGGAGGCGAGTGGAGCGTGAAGTGCACGAAGTAACAAGCGAATTATAATGGAAACCATAGTAGGCGAAGCTTCCCCGCTTTGCCTACTATGATTACCATTTCTTAGGAGGTGCGGCGCCCTCGGAGGGCGCTGTACCTCCTATTATTTTACCATTTCCTTGCAGAACTTGTCCTGCCAGAGGCGGGCGTCTGCCACGGGCAGACCATTTTGTATGATGGCGAAGGTCAGCATGTGACCGTTCTTGGTGTAGGCATAACCTGCGAGCGAGGTGAGTCCGTTTTCGCGTGTGAGCGTGCCCGTCTTCGCCTGTATGCGTCCTTTCACTTCGGGTTTTGTCATGCGGCGGTGCAGTGTGCCCGTCTCGCCCGATATAGGAAGATAGGTTCGCAGCACATTATAAATGTACTTGTGACCGTAGGCATAGTGAAAGAGGCGTACGAGCAGGCGCGGTGTCACCTTGTCATGGATGCAGAGTCCGCATCCGTCGTGAATGACTGCCACGGAGTCGGGATTGACATGCAGTTCCTTCTTTATGAAGCGGCGCACCACAGTGTTGCCTGCTGAGCGGAAGTCATCATCTTTAAGGAAAACACCAGCCAGGGGATAGTAGAGGCTCTCCGCAGCCTCGTTGGATGAATTGAGCAGCGCACGCATCACAGGGCTGAGCATAGGCGTGCGTATCTCCCCCACCCTCTTCATGCCCTTTGGCAATGTCGACTCCACTATCTGAGAGTCTGCCACATGAATACCTTTCGAGCGCAGCGCATACTTTATCTCCGAAATGAGTCGGCGGTTGCCGCGGTGGAGTATGCCGTATTTGCGCACCTTTAGGTCGCCCATAGTCCAGTGCTCTTCATGCTGAATGGGTTCTGCGATGGCGGCATCTACATATACCTTACCCTTGACAACCTTCACTCCCGTCTTGGCAAGCGTGCCGACAAGTCGCGACAAGGAGTCTGTGGTAAACCACGGATCATGGTCGAATTTCAGTCCTATGTCGCCTCTTAAGGTATCCTTATCAAGACTGCCACCCACATAAGTGCCACTGCGGAAATGATAGTTTGGACCGAGGCGGCGCAACGCAGTCACACAGGTGAGCATCTTCATGTTGGAAGCAGGACTCATCAGCGAGTCGGCATGATATTCATAAAGAAGTTTGCCTGCGCTCTCGTCCCACACGCAGACGCCGAGAGTGCCTATGCAGCGGCGGTTCTCCACAAAGGAGTCGAGCCTGTGAACCAGCGACGGGTCTATGTTTACGACGACAGTCTTCACAGAGTCTGCCACCTGAGGGTTATCACACGACGACAACAGGGATGCCACCTTCTGCCGTCCGCCACAACGAAAGAAGATGATTACCGCGAAGAGCAGTAACCATCCTGATATTTTTCTTTTAGAAAGTCTTCTTGCCATATTAAGTGACACAAAAATACGAAAAAAGCATGGGATGTGGCACAAGCGAGACTAAAAAAAAGCAATTATTTTGATAATAGAGCGAATTTTAGTACTTTTGTAGACAAACTCCAACTATCTAATGAGCGACGAAACTAAAGACTATACTGAATTTGAAGAGACCGAAAACACTGAGGTAGAGGGACATTCCGACTATACACCGGTAAATAGGTTTGATGCCTCCGCCGTGCACCATCTCAGCGGAATGTATCAGAACTGGTTTCTCGACTACGCTTCTTATGTCATCCTTGAGCGCGCCGTCCCCAGCATTGAGGACGGTCTGAAACCCGTGCAGCGACGCATACTGCACTCCATGAAGCGTATGGATGACGGTCGATTCAACAAGGTGGCAAACATCGTGGGACACACGATGCAGTTTCACCCTCACGGCGACGCCTCCATCGGCGACGCTCTGGTGCAGATGGGACAAAAGGAACTTCTCATCGACACCCAGGGTAACTGGGGAAACATCCTCACTGGTGACCGCTCTGCAGCGCCGCGATATATAGAGGCCAGACTGACCAAGTTTGCCCTCGACGTGGTGTTCAATCCCAAGACCACGGACTGGAAACTGTCATATGACGGACGCAACAAGGAGCCTATCACCCTGCCGGCAAAGTTTCCACTGCTGTTGGCACAGGGTGCCGAAGGCATAGCCGTAGGTCTGACATCCAAGATACTGCCACACAACTTCAACGAGATATGCGACGCGGCAATAAAATATCTGCGTGGCGAAGACTTCCGCCTCTATCCTGATTTCCCTACGGGCGGAAGCATTGATGTGGAGAAATATAACGGTGGCGAGCGTGGCGGATGCGTGAAGGTGAGAGCCAAGATAGAGAAACTTGACAGCAAGACTCTCGTCATCAAGGAGATACCTTTCTCAAAGACTACTTCATCGCTCATCGACTCCATACTGAAGGCCATCGAGAAGGGCAAGATAAAGGCAAAGCGCGTGGACGACAATACTGCCGCAGACGTGGAGATATTGGTGCACCTCACACCGGGCGTGTCGTCTGACAAGGCCATAGATGCCCTATATGCCTTTTCCGACTGCGAGATAAACATCTCGCCCAACTGCTGCGTCATAGAGGACAACAAACCATGCTTCCTCACGGTGGAGGATGTGCTGCGCCACTCTACGGACAACACGTTGCATCTCTTGCAACTCGAACTGGAGATTAGGCGCAACGAACTCATGGAGCAACTCTTCTTCGCGTCGCTCGAGCGTATATTCATCGAGGAGCGCATCTATAAGGAGCGCAAGTTTGAGCAGGCACCCAATATGGATGCAGCCATCGCCTTCGTTGACGAGAAACTCACTCCATTCAAGCCTCAGTTTGTGCGCGAGATAACGCGTGACGACATACTGCGCCTGATGGAGATAAGGATGCAGCGCATACTTAAGTTCAACAAGGACAAGGCGGAGGAACTCATCACCAAGATAAAAGAGGAGATAAAGGGCATCGACCACGACCTGAAGCACATGACGGATGTCACGGTGAGTTGGTTTGAATATCTTAAGGAGAAATACGGCAAGGACCATCCGCGCAAGACCGAGATACGCAACTTTGACACCATAGAGGCCACAAAGGTCATAGAGGCCAACGAGAAACTCTACATCAACCGCCAGGAGGGATTTATCGGTACGGGTCTAAAGAAGGACGAGTTTGTGTGCAACTGCTCCGACATCGACGATGTCATCATCTTCTATAAGGACGGCAAATACAAGGTGGTGAAGGTGGCAGAAAAACTCTTCGTGGGCAAGAACATTCTGCACGTGCAGATATTCAAGAAGAATGATCGCCGCACTATATATAATATGGTATACCGCAACGGCAAACTGGGTTACTATTATGCCAAGCGATTTAATGTGACGAGCGTCACCCGCGACCGCGAGCGTGACGCCACACAAGGCGAACCAGGATCAAAAGTGCTCTATTTCACCGCCAACCCCAATGGTGAGGCTGAGGTGATAAAGGTGACTCTCGAACCAAATCCGAAACTGAGGAAGATATTCCTCGACTTCGACTTCTCCAAACTCGACATCAAGGGATGGGCAGCGAAGGGACGCATACTGACCAAACTGCCTGTGCACCGTGTGAGCATGAAGAGTCAGGGACGGTCCACTCTGGGAGGCAGAAACGTCTGGTATGATCCCGATGTCAACCGCATCAACTATGACGGCAACGGCGTGCACCTCGGCGAGTTTAAGGACGATGACCAGATATTGGTGATACTCAAGAACGGTGACTTCTATTTCACCAACTTCGACTCCAACAACCACTACGAGGGCGACATACTGCGCATAGAGAAGTTTGACCGCGACAAGGTGTGGACAGTGGTGTGCACCGATGCCGACAACAATAATTACACCTATCTGAAGAGATTCCTCATGGAACCGGCACGCAAGACGCAGACTGTGCTCGGCGAGAATCCAAAGAACCAACTGATACTCATCACCGACCAGGTGTATCCGCGACTGCTCGTCACCTTCGGCGGAGCAGATTCCTTCCGCGAACCGATGGAGATAGACGCGGAGCAGTTTATCGGCGTGAAGGGATTCAAGGCCAAGGGCAAGCGTGTGTCCAACTGGAATGTGGAGAAGGTGGAGGAACTCGAACCCACACGCTTCCCCGAACCTGAGGATGAATCGACCGACGATGAGGCTTCTGATGACACGCAGATGCAAGGCACGGATGAAGAGGGTGCAGGCGGCAACACACTCACTTTTAAGGTGGATGAAGACGGACAGATGTCTCTATTCTAATGACACGCAATGATTATCAAGATGATGAGAAACCTTTTCGCCGCCATAATCCTAATAGGCTCGGTAATGACAGCCGCAGCCCAAAAGCGCACCTATCTTCTCGGCATGGGCAGCAACCATCTGCTTGACACTTACCTCTCGCCCGAGCACTATTCCGGTCAAGAGTTGAGACTCATGCAGATGAGAGAGAAACCGCTCAAGGACCTTCCCCACTGGTCACGCATAACAGCCACCAAGGAGATATTCTCCATAACAAGCCCGAGGGCAGACAATGCCAGCGACTTGTCGGGACTCTTCGAGTATACATTCGGCATGCGCCGAGCATTTGATGTCGCAGAAAACCTCACCATCTCCGTAGGAGGTCAGGCGGATGCTTTCATAGGCGGCATCTACAACACCCGCAACGGCAACAATCCTGCCCAGATGAAGTTGGGCATTGACCTGGCACCTTCATTCAAGGCGGCCTTCCGCTTTCATCTGCTGAGGAAGGACATGTGCGTGAAATATCAAGGCAGTCTGCCTCTCATCGGAGTGCAGTTTTCGCCTGCCTACGGTCAGTCCTACTATGAGATATTCTCGCAAGGCAACTACGACCACAACGCTTGCTTCACCACTCCAGGCAACGCCCTCTCCTATTTCCACATGCTCTCGCTCGACATCAGGCGCAGGAAATTCTGCATCACCATAGGCTATATGGGCGACTTCCGACAGACAAGGCTCAACAATCTGAAATATCATTCCTATACCCACTCATTCGTAATCGGCTACACACTATGAAACGACTGCTACATTTAATGTCACTACTGCTGCTTACGCTGACCTTAGGCAGTTGTGTCGACGAGGACTCTTTCGACGACACCCCGCAGGGCAATTTCGAGGCTCTATGGAAGATTATGGACGAGCACTACTGCTTCTTCGACTACAAGAAGGCCGAGTGTGACGTGGACTGGAATGAGGTATATACACGCTATAAGCCTATGGTCAACGGTGCCAACACGGAGCAACTCTTTGAGGTGCTGGCACGCATGATAGGCGAACTCAAGGACGGGCACGTCAACCTCGGTTCGAGTTTCAATCTTGGCAGAAACTGGTCGTGGAAGGAGGACTACCCCACGAATTACTCCGACACATTATATAATAAGTATATGGGTACGGACTACCGCATAGCCTCGGGCATCTACTATCGCATACTCGACGACAACATAGGCTATATGCGCGTGAGCACTTTCGCATATGACTTCGGCGATGGCAATCTCGACGAGATACTCATGCACTTCATAGCCTGCCGGAGCATCATCATCGACATACGCGAGAATGGCGGCGGACTGGTGACGGCATCAGAGAGACTGGCATCGAGATTTACCAACAGCGCCATACGCGTGGGCTACATGCAGCACAAGACAGGCACGGGGCACAATGACTTCTCCGACATGGAGGAAGTGATACTTAAGCCTTCGGCAAACATGCGTTGGCAGAAGCCCGTATTTGTATTGACCAACCGCGGAGTATTCTCTGCTGCCAATGAGTTTGTGATGTATATGAAGCAATGCCCTAATGTCACCATTATAGGCGACAAAACAGGCGGAGGAGCGGGAATGCCGTTCACGAGCGAACTGCCCAACGGATGGACCGTGCGCTTCTCGGCAGTGCCGATGTATGACGCCGACAAGAAGAGCACTGAGCACGGCATAGAGCCCGATATCTACTGCTCCATCACCGATGCAGACTTCAGCCGAGGCCTTGACACCATCATCGAGAAAGCAAGAGAGTTGACAAAATAGTGAAGGCATTGGAACATAAAAAGGCAAGCAATGTTTTGCCGTTTTGCATTTTTTGCTTACCTTTGCACATGCTGAGTGATTGGCAAATGAGCGCTTGTGGCGAAATTGGTAGACGCGCCAGACTTAGGATCTGGTGTTTTGCGACGTGTAGGTTCGAGTCCTATCAGGCGCACGAAAGAGGAAGATAATCTTTCTGATATTCCATCAGTTAGTTACCTTCCTCTTTAATTTTTGTCAACCAACTGTCAACCGAAATATAGGGGGGCTATGCAATTCCAGCTCTTTTCAACAGGTCATCATTCATGGCAAAGCCTTTCACTATATACTCCTTCAATACCTTAGTAGCCCATATACGGAACTGAACTCCACGATAGGAGTGAACACGATAACCAACACTGATTATCATGTCGAGGTTATAGTAAGTTATCACTCTTTCAACCTTGCGGTTTCCTTCATTTTGAACTGTTGCAAAATTTGCAATAGTTGCCTCTTCCTTTAATTCCCCATCCTCCAACACATTCTTTATATGTCGTGATATGGTAGATTTATTACGCTGAAACAACTCTGCCATTTGGTCAAGCGAAAGCCAGACGGTATCGTTTTGTAGCTTCACCTCTATCTGAGAATCCCCATCTGGAGTTTGATATAATAAGAATTGCCCTTTGTCCATATATTATAATAATGTATCGTATTTGAATGCAAATATATAGATTTATCTTAGTATTTCGTTTGGGCTTAGGGCTAAATAAAGAAACATTGCCCGATTTTGTCATTTTTGCACAGAAATGGCAAGAAAAAAAATTATGTCCACCGCGAGAGTGCTTTATAGAAAAGATTTCATAAATTTGCACTTGCTTGTAGAATTCACGGTAACACACAAACAAAACAAAAAACGACATAGAGTTATGACACATCACATTGTAATGTTTAAGTTTCGCGATGACGTGGCACAGTCTGTGCGCGAAGCAGCGGGCAAGGAGTTCAAGGAGGGCATAGAGGATCTTCCTCAGACAATAGATTTCATACGCTCGGTAGGCGTAGGCATCAATATCAATGAGAATGAGAAGTGGGACATATGCCTCACCTCCACATTCGACAATCTGGATGACGTGCGTGCTTACGGCGCTCACCCCGCCCACAAGGCTGTGGCAATGCAACTGATGCAGCACATTGCCCAGCGTGCCTGTGTGGACTTTGAGGATTAAGTGACGGTAAAAAAAGTCACTAATCATTCCTCTTCGAGCAAGTCTTCTCCGAGGTGGGTCACGGCTTCACGTGCCTCACGCTCGCTGATTTCCTTTGCTTTCTTAGGATAGAATATCATGCGGAGCGACTGGTTGTAGTTGAAGTAATTATACATCCAGTTGAGCAGCACCACGGCCTTGTTTCTCACTCCGAGGATAGACCTGAGGTGGACTACGAGCCACATCACCCATGCTATGAATCCGTTGAGTTTCAATCCAGCAAACTCGCATACGGCTTTGTTGCGTCCCACGGTTGCCATGCTGCCGATATTCTTATAGTGGAAAGGTTTCATCTCCTTACCTTTTTTCAGTCGGACGAGGTTCTTGGCAAGGTTCTTACCCTGCTGTATTGCCACCTGAGCTACCTGCGGATGACCGTTGGGAAAGTCTTCGTCACCCGACATGATGCACTGGTCGCCGATGCAGAACACTCCGTCCATGCCCTCCACCTGATTATAGGCATTCACCTTTACGCGTCGTCCACGACCGAGATGGTCGTTTGGCATATTGCCCACCTCCGTGCCGGCTATACCGCTCACCCAGATGAATGTGCGCGTGGCTATGCTGCTGCCGTCGGCAAGCATCACCTTGTGGTCCTTATAGTCGGTCACCATCTTGTTGAGGAGCACGTTGACGCCCATACGTCGGAGAAACTTCTCCACTGCGGCAGAAGACTCTGGCGACATGCCCGACAGCAGTCTGTTGCCCGCCTCGATGAGATAGATATTCATCTGGCTCGCATCGATGTCGGGATAATCATGAGGCAGCACCGTGTGCTTCATCTCGGCTATCACGCCAGCCACCTCCACGCCAGTGGCACCACCGCCCACGATGACCACATTGAGCAGTTCCTGCAACTCCTGCTTGGTGGCGCAGGTGATGGCACGCTCCAGATTGGCAAGTATGGCATTTTGCAGTCCCATGGCTTCCGAAGCCGTCTTCATAGGCATAGCCTCAGCCTCGATATTCTTGTTGCCATAGAAATTGGTAGTGGCTCCTGCCGACAATATCAGATAGTCATAGTCTATCTTTCCTATTGACGTCTGGATAATCTTCTTGTCGGGAAAGATGCCACGGAGTTCCGCCATGCGGTAGTAGACACCGCTGTTGTTGGAAAAGATTTTGCGAAATGGAAAACTGATACTGCTCGGTTCCATACCGGCAGACGCCACCTGATAGATAAGAGGTGGAAACTGATGATAGTTGTTCTTGTCGATAAGAATGATCTGGAAATCAGACTTACGCAACATGGAAGCGACCTTCAGACCGCTGAATCCGCCACCGACAATCACCACTCTCTGCTTTTCGTTTCTTTCAATATTAAGGCTCATAGCGTTTGCTTTTTGATATCCCCCTGGAATAAAGGATATCGGATAAACATTCTTTCTCTACTGCAAAGTTACACAATATTGGCGAAACTTTTTGGCAGATATAATGAAAAATAAGTACCTTTGCCGATTGAATAACATATTCACACGAGTTCATGATATATCATTACGATTTCCTCATTATCGGCGGTGGCGTAGCCGGTATGAGCTTTGCCCTCAAAGTTGCCAACGCTCATAAGGGTTCTGTCGCCATCATCTGCAAGACCACTCTCGACGAAGCCAACACCGCCAAAGCACAGGGCGGCATAGCATCTGTCACCAATCTCGCCGTAGACAATTTCGACAAACACATACACGACACCATGGTGGCAGGCGACTGGATATCCGACCCCGACGCTGTGGAGCACGTTGTGAGAAACGCTCCAGAGGCAATCGACGACCTCGTGAAATGGGGAGTCAACTTCGACAAGAAGTCGGATGGCTCGTTTGACCTTCACCGTGAGGGCGGCCACTCTGAGTTTCGCATTCTCCACCATCAGGACGACACAGGATTTGAGATTCAGCGCGGGTTGATGGAAGCCGTAAAAAGCAATCCCAACATCACCATACTCGAAAACCATTTCGCCGTGGAAATCATCACCCAGCATCATCTCGGGCAGGAGGTCACACGCCGCACGCCTGACATAGAGTGTTATGGTGCCTACGTCATAAATCCTGAGACGCAGAAGGTTGACACATATCTCTCACGCGTCACCCTCATGGCAACAGGAGGCACGGGGGCGGTATATGCCACCACGTCAAACCCTGAGATTGCCACAGGCGACGGCATAGCGATGGCATATCGCGCCAAGGCCACGGTGAAGGACATGGAGTTTGTGCAATTCCACCCCACCGTGCTCTACAACCCTAAGGAGACTCACCCTGCACATCTCATCACAGAGGCCATGCGCGGATATGGAGCCATACTCAAGTTGCCCAACGGCACGGAGTTTATGCAGAAATATGACCCGCGCCTCTCTCTCGCTCCACGCGACATCGTGGCACGCGCGATAGACCGTGAGATGAAGATTCACGGCCTTGACCACGTCTGCCTCGACGTGACCATGAAAGACCCTGAGGAAACAAAGAAGCACTTCCCGCATATCTACGAGAAATGTCTCTCCATAGGTATCGACATCACCAAGCAGATGATACCAGTCTGCCCGTCGGCTCACTACATGTGTGGCGGCATCAAGGTGGACCTCAATGCCGAGAGTTCTATCCATCGTCTCTACGCCGTCGGCGAATGCTCTTGCACGGGACTTCATGGTGGCAACCGTCTGGCATCCAACTCTCTCATCGAGGCCGTGGTGTATGCTAAGAGCGCGGCAGAGCATGCCATAGCGAATATCGACAACTACCGATTCGAGGAAGAGGTGCCTGAATGGAATGACTTTGGCACTCTCACCAACGAGGAGAAGGTGCTCATCACACAAGACGAGAAAGAGGTGGGACAGGTGATGTCTACATATGTGGGCATCGTGCGCTCCAACCTTCGCCTGAAGCGTGCGTGGACTCGTCTCGACATGCTCTATGAGGAGACCGAGGACCTCTTCCGCCGTGTAAAACCTACACGCGACATCTGCGAACTCCGCAACATGATCAATGTGGGCTATCTCATCACACGACAGGCCATAGAGCGACATGAGAGCCGCGGACTCCACTATAATATCGACTATCCGCGCACAGACAAGCCTACGGAGAAATAAAAACGCATAGCCAGTAATTATGGAAGAAATAGAATCTTTGAAAAAGAAAGTCCGCGAGTTGGCCGATAAGCGTCATGCCCTCATCCTCGCACATTACTACACACGTCCCGAGATACAGGAGGTTGCCGACTTCATAGGCGACTCGCTTGCCTTGGCGCGCAAGGCCGCTGAGACCGACGCTCCTATATTAGTAATGTGCGGAGTGCACTTCATGGCAGAGACCTGCAAACTGCTGTCGCCCGACAAGACAGTACTCGAGCCCGACCCTTCAGCCGGATGCTCGCTTGCCGACAGTTGCAATGCCAAGGACCTTGCCGAATACAAGAAAGAGCATCCTGGATATAAGGTCATAAGTTATGTCAACACCACGGCGGCTGTGAAAGCGTTGTCCGACTGTTGTGTCACATCGGGCAATGCCGTGAAGGTCATCAACAGCCTGCCTGAGGACGAGAAACTCATCTTCGGTCCCGACTACAACCTTGGCAACTACATCAACTCCATCTCCGGTCGCCATATGCTGCTATGGAATGGAGGATGCCACGTGCACGAGAAGTTCTCGCTGAGCGCCATACTGACTCTAAAGAAGCAATATCCCGAAGCCATCGTCATGGCACACCTCGAGTGCAAGGCGCCTGTGCTCGCCGTGGCCGACGTGAAAGGTTCGACGGCAAGCATGCTCACCTATGCCAAGGCTCACCCCGAGCAGAAACAATTTATCGTGGCCACAGAGGCTGGCATATTGGTGGAACTGTGCAAGCAATGCCCCAGTCAGGAGTTTATCCCCGTTCCGCCAGAGGTCACAGAAGGTGAAAACGGCATAGGTGCAGCAAAGGCTGAAGGCGGCATACCTGCCTCATGCACTTGCAACGAGTGCGAGTTTATGAAACTCAACACTCTGGAGAAAATCATCGCCTGCCTGGAGACGCTTCAGCCGCAAGTGTCGATACCCGACGACATCGCCCGCGAGGCTGTTAAACCTATAGAGAAGATGCTCAGCCTCTCATAGTTTTCTTTTTTATACCGACATTAAAATAATCATCCATATGAACTACAAGCAAACAGAAGAAGAACTCACCGACCGTCTCATCGACCTTTCCTTTGCCGAAGACATAGGCGACGGCGACCACACCACGCTATGTTGCATCCCTGCCGATGCCATGGGCGAGAGCGTACTTATGATCAAG
The DNA here is from genome assembly GCA_963657415.1 of bacterium. Lineage (GTDB taxonomy): Bacteria > Bacteroidota > Bacteroidia > Bacteroidales > Bacteroidaceae > Prevotella. The sequence goes on from CAVKNF010000005.1 coordinate 30,665, forward strand.
GAGGAAGGCATCTTCGCTGGCGAACGTGCCGCCTTGGAAGTGTTCAAGCGCTTTGACCCCGAACTCAAAGTCACCATGCACATGCACGACGGCGACCACGTGCGCCCTGGCGACATCGTGCTCTCGGTGAGCGGTCGCGAACAGAGTCTGCTCACCACCGAGCGCCTTATGCTCAACATATGCCAGCGCATGAGCGGCATAGCCACCATGGCTCACCGCTATCAGCAGGCTCTCATCAACGCAGGCACGAAGACACGCATACTCGACACCCGCAAGACCACTCCAGGCATGCGCATGCTGGAGAAAGAGGCTGTGCGCATCGGAGGCGGCATGAACCACCGCATAGGTCTCTTCGACATGATACTCCTCAAGGACAACCACATCGACTTCTGTGGCGGTGTGCACAATGCCATCAGCCGTGCGCGCCAGTATTGCAAGGACAAGGGGCTCGACTTGAAGATAGAGTGCGAGGTGCGCGATTTTTCCGAACTGCACGAAGCCCTCAAGGACCTGCCCGACCGCATCATGTTTGACAATTTCACGCCTGCAGACACCGTGAAAGCGGTGGAGTTGGTACATGCTGCCAAGAACGCCGACGGCACGCCTGCCCACATAGAGACCGAGTCGTCGGGTGGCATCACCTTCGACACCATGCTGCCATATGCCAAGGCTGGAGTAGACTTCATATCCTTCGGAGCGCTCACCCACAGCGTGAAGTCGCTCGACATGAGCCTCAAGGCTAAGGGGTCGTCAAAATTGACAGTCTAAAGGATGGTAAGAAAAATAACTTGGTACGATTTGAGTCCTACCAAGTTATTTTTTTTGTCACTTAGGTGGGAATTTTTATTTGCCCAGTCTTAATCTATACTATGTAAATAAATTCGCTCTTTTCGCCTCTCTTGGCGAATAGTCGCTTTGGAGTGAGCAAGTGCTTGCGTGGCGCCTTGCAATGGCTTGCGTGTGTCCTTGCGATTACATGTGCAAAGTTAAGGCATTTGTTTTTGGCAACCGTGCGATAGGGAAGATGAGACCCCTCCCCTAACCCCTCCCGAGGGAGGGGATGAGAAATGCATTTCATAGGAGGCGAAGCGTCCTCGCTTTGCCCATCGCAAGCGAGCGCGCCCCGTAGGGGCAACTACACATAGCCCAGGGCAACACCCTGGGTAAAAGGGCGTTTCTCAAATCCCTGCGCCCTGTAAGGGCAACTGAAAATTATTCATTGTGTCTATTATTTATAAATTCCTTTGTGTTTTAATTTAGTTGCCCTTACAGGGCGCTGATAAATGTGTGGACATTCTTATCCCCAGGGTGCCGTTGCTCCGCTAAGGCTTCGCAACTCTGCCCTGGGC
>CAVKNF010000006.1:0-31685 GCA_963657415.1 bacterium
CGAAGAACTGCATCTCCTTACCTGTCTGTGTGGCGCTCACGCAGCAGCAGATGCTGTAATCGTCACCCCATACCACGCGCATCACGTCGTCATTCTCATACTGGATACTGCTTGTCTCTACGGAGATCATGGCAGCATAGCGCTTGAATGCCTTAGGCAGACGTGAACTGTAGAGCACTGTGAGGTTTGGCTCTGGTGAAGGACCCATGTTCTCAAGAGTATGCAGGAAGCGGTAGTCATTCTTTGTCACCATCGAACGGCCGTCAGTTCCCATACCGCCTACTTCGAGCGTAGCCCATACAGGGTCGCCAGAGAACAACTGGTTGTAAGAAGGAATACGTGCGAACTTCACCATGCGGAACTTCATTACCAAGTGGTCGATGAGCTCCTGTGCATCGTTTTCTGTGAGTGTGCCTTCCTTGAGGTCACGGTCGATATAGATGTCGAGGAATGTTGATATACGGCCCACTGACATGGCTGCACCATTCTGAGTCTTCACTGCTGCCAGATAACCGAAATAGAGCCACTGCACAGCCTCGCGTGCATTAGTAGCAGGCTTAGAAATGTCAAATCCATAGATATTTGCAAGTTCCTTCAACTGCACGAGAGCCTTGATCTGCATTGCCACCTCTTCGCGCAAGCGGATTACCTTGTCGATCATACCCTCGTCTCCGAGCTTCTCGAGGTCATACTTCTTCTCCTTGATGAGGAAGTCAATACCATAGAGAGCCACACGACGATAGTCACCCACGATACGACCTCTACCATAAGTGTCAGGCAGACCTGTGAGGATGTGGTTGTGGCGCACGAGCTTCATTTCTGGGGTGTAAGCATCAAACACGCCGTCATTGTGTGTCTTGATATATTTGGTGAAAATCTCGTGAAGCTTTTCTGAAGGCTGGTAGCCATAAGTAGTGCAAGCCTGCTCTGCCATCTTAATGCCGCCGTAAGGCATGAATGCACGCTTCAGCGGTTTGTCGGTCTGCAGACCAACCACCTTTTCCAAATCACGAAGGTCATTGTCGATATAAGCGGCACCATAAGCTGTGATGCTTGATACGACCTCTGTCTCCATGTCGAGAACTCCGCCCTTGGCACGTTCTTCCTTCTGGAGTTCCTTCAATTTAGACCAAAGCTTGTCTGTAGCCTCAGTCGGTCCTACCAAGAATTTCTCGTCGCCATCGTATGGTGTGTAGTTGTTGGTGATAAAATCTCTCAGGTTAACTTCTGTTTGCCATTTGTTACCCTTAAAGCCTCTCCATGCTGTTTCCATGTTACAATTAAAATGATAATTAATTAGAAATAAATTGTAGTAATGTCTATCCTATGATTTATGAGGATATCCTTCAACCGCCACAAAGTTACAAAATAAATATGAAATAAAGAACAATGGCATATTGTAACGTAGAAGTTACAATATGCCACTATATATTTTCTAATCTAAATCAATTGATTGCTACACCATACCCTCCATTTTTTTATGAAGCTGGCTTCATTGCTAATCGAGACTATGGTTCATTAATTATCATTAGATGGTATAGTCTCTGCCGTAACGCAACATCTGGTCGGTGTAAGACTCCGAATAGTCCACTTCTATGTCAGTGATGTTGCCATTCTCGTCTTTCTTTGCCTTAAATACAGGATTGACAAACCCCTTGTAGGGTGCGATATTCAGCGACCGATATCTGCCGAGCACCTCTTCATGGAGTTGGGGATTAAGCTTTACGCCATAGTCTTCTACGAGTTTCTGAGCGGCATCATAGTCGCCCTCGCTCTTTATTCTCTGCACCTCTGCAAGGAGGCTGGCAAAGAGTGAGCGAAGTGATTCGTAGTCGGATATCTTGAGGTAAGTCTTGCCGTCAACCTTGGTCAACTGCACGTTGCCCTGACTTCTTTCTGCCACCCAACGGGAGATCAAGGCACGGTTGCGCATGTGAGCTTCCTCGATCTGCGCTCCTGGTTTTATTCTCACTTGCTGGGTAAGAAGACCATTTAGCAAATATGTGTAATACTGCGACTTATATGCCTCCTGATCAGGTAAAAGTCCAAGTTCCACGAGCTTGCTGTCAGCTATATAGTAGAGGCCAAACAGGTCTGCCCTCGACTCCTCTATCGTACTGCCATATGATTTCAGCGCGCCTGCATCGACGCCTGGCAATATCTGACCGCTGCCATGTCCGAGACACTCATGAAGGTCGGTGTGGAGGTCATCGCAAAGGTCACCGTATTTGTCGATGAGTTGTATGGTTTCGTCGTCAATCACGAACTCCTCGCGGAATCCGTTACCTTTTGCGGCATTGTTGTAGGCTTCGGTGAGATTGCCTATGGTGACAGACTTGCTGCCATAGCGTGCGCGTATCCAGTCTGCATTGGGCAGATTGATACCTATTGCCGACGCAGGATACTCGTCGCCACCAAGCATAGCGGCGCAGATGACATTGGCAGTGACACCACGCACCTCCTTTTTCTTGAAGCGAGGGTCTACAGGACTGTGGTCCTCAAACCACTGTGCGTTGGCGCATATCTTCTGCGTGCGCTCCGTAGCCTTAAGGTCTTTATATTCCACGATGCCTTCCCACGAACCTTTTATGCCCAATGGGTCGCCATAGACTTCTATGAAACCGTTGACAAAGTCTACCCTTGCCTCTTTCTCCTTAAGCCATTCTATGGAGTATTGGTCAAACACGGCAAGGTCGCCCGTGGTGTAGTAGTCTATGAGCAAGCTGATGTATTTGCGCTGCTGATCGTTTTCAGCCACAGCCAAGGCTTTATTGAGCCAACAAATAATTTTCTCAATGTATTCGCCGTATTTGCCTGACAGACACCATGTGATCTCTTTCAGTTCGCCATTGTCTTTCACCAAGGTACTGTTCAGTCCATATGAGGGTTTCTCGTCACCTTCAGTCTTGCCATTAAGGTCAGCGTAGAACGACTCAGCCTCAGCCTGTGTCACGCCGACATAATAGTTGCATGCGGAAGCCTTCACCTGGTCTACACCTTTGTCAAGGCACACGCGCTTGGGTTGTATGCCGTTGTCGAATATTATCGGCAACAGTTCTTTGGCAAGCGCCTCTGGTGACTGACCTTCTGCAAGCGGCAACATATCTGCCTCTGCATCGTTAACAGACTTGATAAAGAATTCTTGGGAAAAGTCAGGAATGAACTTCTCCTGACCATAGTGATGATGTATGCCGGAAGAAAACCACACGCGCTTAAGATAGGCTACCAACTTTTTGAAGTCGTCATCATCGCTATGTGTGGTCTTGTATTTGTGATAAACCGCCTCAAGAGTCTTTCTTATCTTGAGGTTGTGGCTGCCAAACTGGTCAAACGTGATATCTCTGCCCCACAGGGTTGCCTCTGCGAGATAGTAGACGAGTTGCTTCTGCTTTAGTGACAGGGATGAAAAGTCATTAAGTCTATAACGCAGTATCTGAATGTCAGCAAAGCGCTCGTCGTTGTAGGTAAATTCTTGCATTCTGATTATTTCTTAATGGCGCCTTTGCCTGCCGCCTTCTTAGCTGCCTTCTTGTCTTCCACAGGCATATTCTTCAGGCGATAGTCGCGTGGTGTTATGCCAAGGATGCGGTAGAAGGAAGCATAGAATGACTGACGATTGGAAAAGCCCACCATGTCGGAGATGTCCTCCATGGTGTATTTTGCATAGCGTCGGTCTGCAAGCAGGGTCATGGCTTCTTCCACACGGTATTTGTTGATGAAGGAAGTATAATTCATATGGAACTTTACATTCACAACGGCTGAGATATAGCGTGTGTTGGTTCCCAGTTCCTCAGCCAAGACCTGTGCAGAATAGTTCTTCTGCTTATACTTCTTCTCGACAAGAATCTTTCCGATGATTTTGTCTTTGAGATCATCCATCAATGCAGGATTGACGAGCGTACGGTAGTGTGCGTTCTTAGGCTTGATTTCTGTAATATTATACTTGCTCATATGTACTATAATTATGTATAATCAATGTCTGTTTAGTTAAAGTCGTTTGTTTAGTGTTACAAAACTAATAAATTTATTTTATGAACCAATACGCAACACTTGTCTTTTAAGATTTTTTCTGAATATCGTCCATCCAAGCTGCCGACATAGCATCACTTGGCATTCGCCAGTCGCCTCTTGGCGAGAGGCTCACGCTTCCCACCTTGGGTCCGTCGGGCAAACATGAACGCTTAAACTGATTGGAGAAGAAGCGTCGTAGGAATGTGTTGAGCCATTTGTCTATTGTGGCAGTGTCATAGCTTATGCCGTTGGAACCGTCGAAGGCTCTCTCTGCCATAAGTTTGATCTTTGACGGAGCAAAACCGAATCTGAGGAAATAATAGAGAAAGAAGTCATGGAGTTCATATGGACCGACGAGGTCTTCCGTCTTCTGCTTTATGTTTCCGTTCTCGTCGAAAGGAATAAGTTCGGGTGATATTGGTGTGTCGATGATGTCAAGCAGTGTGTCTTTAGACTTTGCGTCCATCTCGTTTTCAGCCACATAAGCCACGAGATAGCGCACGAGAGTTTTAGGTATGCTCACGTTGACGCCATACATCGACATGTGGTCACCATTGTAGGTGCACCATCCCAAGGCGAGTTCCGACAGGTCACCCGTACCGATGACCATACCTCCCACCTGATTGCTGATGTTCATGAGCAGCATGGTGCGGTAGCGTGCCTGCGAGTTTTCGTATGTCACGTCATGCACCGAAGCGTCGTGACCGAGGTCTTTGAAATGTTGCTCCACAGCGGGCACTATGCTTATCTCCCTTTGTGACACTCCGAGGCTTGTCATGAGCGACACAGCATTGTCATGTGTGCGAGTGGTGGTGCCGAATCCGGGCATGGTGATGCAGTGGATGCCCTTGCGGTCAAGTCCCAACTTGTCGAATGTCTTCACGCATACGAGCAAAGCCAATGTGGAGTCAAGACCTCCGCTGATGCCCAATACCACATTCTTGCAGTGAGTATGTGTCAGTCGCTTGGCAAGTCCCATCACCTGTATGTTGAGTATCTCCTCGCATGACTCCTTCATGTCTGTAGACGAAGGAATAAAGGGATGCGGATTGAAATTGCGTGTCAGTTTGAAAGGATTGTCGGATGCCTTAACATCCAACTTTATCGTTTCTGCATACATGTCACTGTCATTCTGCATTCTGCCGAATGTGGTGTTGGAGAGTCTTTCCGCACGGAGCTTCTCCACATCTATCTGCGCCGTAATGAGTTGTTCGTCGAGCGAGAACCGTTCGCTGTGCGCCAACTGTGCTCCATTCTCATAAATGATGCCGTTGCCACCATAGACGACATCCTGAGTACTCTCGCCAAATCCTGCTGAGCAATACACATATCCCGCTATGCATCGTGCACTCTGCTGGGCTATAAGTGACAGCAGATAATGGTGTTTGCCGATGAGTTCGTCGGATGCAGAGAGGTTGAACACGATGTCTGCACCCAACGTTGCCGCATAACTGCTGGGCGGGATTGGCGACCATAGATCTTCGCATATCTCCACGGCGAACTTCACTCCGCAAGGCAATTCGAATACCTTTGATGCAGTGTCAATCTTCTCTGGTGTAAACCATCGCTTCTCATAAAACTCGTTGTAGTTGGGCAGATGAGTCTTGTTGACGAAATGCATATTGCCACCTGCGATGATGGCAGCAGAATTAAATAGGCGATTGTCCTCACGTACGGGTACGCCAACGATTACTACTATAGGCAGTTCGCGACAATAAGCGCTCAAATCGATGAGCGACTGATAAGCCTTGTCGATGAGAAACTGGTTGCGGAAAAGGTCCTGGCAGGTGTATCCCGTGATGCAGAGTTCTGGAAAGCACAACACTTCCACGCCCTCGCCGACAGCCTTGTCTACAAGACTTTTCATGCAAGCTACATTGTAGTCCACATCAGCCACTTTCACCGATGGTATCGCTGCACCCACCTTTATGAATCCATAGTTTCTCATAACGATTCCGTTCCTTTTAGTCTTACTCCTTATTTAATAGTCACCTGTGTAGCTCCAAAACCATATTCCTGGAATGAAGCATCCTGATACTGGTGGCGCTTGTATTTGTAGTTTAGTTCTTTTATTATCGCGTTGCGCAGTACGCCCTCGCCCTTGCCGTGTATGAACACTATCTTCTGTCCCTTCTTCTTGGCGTATTCTGCCATCGTGTCATGGAATATCTTCAACTGGTAATGCAGTATGTCGGCATTATCCATGCCAGCCGTCGTTTCCAGCACCTCATTAGCGTGCAGGTCAACGACCACCACATCAGAGTCTTTCCCTTTTACGATGGTTTTAGTCTGCGCTGCATCCTGTCTTGCCTTGGCATACATCTCCTGCTTGAGTTTCTTGGGATCCATGACGATAGAACTGGTGTTTTCGTCATTCTCCACGATGGTGAGCATCATGGCAGGCTCCTCAAAGAAGTCGTTGGCAGAGAAGCAATGGAGTTTATAGAACTTCACTGTGTCTATTCTGAACTGCACATCTATAGCCGGTTTGATGGTGAAAGGTTTGTCCTTCTTGTATGCAAACATCTGCACAGCAAGGTGCTCGATATCATTAAGTTCGTCACGACCTACCTCGCGGATAAAAGTCTTTGTGTTAGGTTCGAGTTCACCCTCGTTCATCAGCGTCCAACTGTTGCCCTCGGCAACAAGCATGGTATAGCGCAGATAGTAGTTGGAGTCGTTTACCATGTAGCACTCGAAATCCGTCGTGGTGAAGTTCTTCGCATCCATAGGTAAGAATGCCACATAGGCAGAGAGCTTATTGCCTCCCTTGCGCTCCTCTACAGGTGCCTTGAAAGTTATTTCCTTGTCGGCAATATCTATCTCGTCCTCAGGTTCTTCGATATCATCATCGCCACTGAGAAGCATGTGCTTGATAGACTCCCCTTCACGACGTTGCTCTTGCGGTTTGGAGGCATTGTTGAGCAGTTTTGCATTATAGTCGTCACTGCTGACAACCACCACCTCATTGACCTGCATAGGAATCTCAAAACCGTCGCTGTCCTCTACGAGAACTATATTCTTGCCCTGAAAGCCGGTGACCTTGCCTTCACCTATCTCATTCAGAAATCTTACTTTATCTCCTATCTTCATAATTCTTTTTAATTTCTGGTGTGGATTGATATTATCCAACTTTATGGTATTAACAAACTTGAGTCTCCATAACTCAGAAAACGGAATCCGTTGTCGAGAGCATAGTCATAGACCCTGCGCCAGTCGCCCTTGAGGAATGCGCTGACAAGTAGCAGCAGAGTGCTCTTGGGCTGATGAAAATTGGTGATGAGCATCTTCACTATCTTGTAGTCATAGCCTGGAGCTATTATTATCTGCGTGCTGGAATGCAACACCTGCAGTGAGTGGCGGTCAAGATAAGCCAACAGTTCCTTTAAGGCTTCCACAGGCGTGATGTCTGCCTCCGACTCATAAGGTTCCCACTGCTCTACATGGAGTTTCTCCTCTGATATATCCTTGCTATGGTGAATCTTCAGCCCCATATAGTAAAGGCTCTCGAGAGTTCTCACGCTCGTAGTTCCCACGGCGATGGCTTCGGCATTGTGTGCTATGAGTCTTTCCAGAGTTTCCCTCTTCACCGAGATAAACTCCGTGTGCATCTCGTGCCCCTCTATCTCTTCGCTCTTCACAGGCTTGAATGTGCCGGCACCCACATGCAGGGTCAGTTCTTGACGCTCTATTCCCGCTTCGTCGATGGCACTCAGCACTTCAGGTGTGAAATGCAGGCCTGCTGTAGGAGCGGCAACTGATCCCTTTATCTTGGAGTACACCGTCTGATAGGTAGTCTTGTCCGATTCCTCCGTGTCACGGTTGAGGTATGGAGGAATCGGGAGTTCGCCTGCCAAGTCAAGTATCTCCGCCCAACTGATGTCGGGATTGTTCCAAGTGAACTTCACACGATGTGATGTGCCGTGAAGTTCGCCGCGCTCTGCCGAAAGAGTAAACTCGGCACCCTTATACTCAAATGTACGGCTGATAATGCCTTCCTTCCATTTCTTGAGGTTGCCAATCATGCAATACCACTCGCACGACTCTCGGATCTGAAACATCAGTTCGTAGTCAGTAGGATTTGCCGGTTCGAGAAGAAAGACCTCTATGAGCGCGCCTGTCTGCTTACGGAAGTGGAGTCGTGCCTGGATGACACGAGTGTTGTTGTATACCATCAGACTGCCCTTCGGAAGGAATGAAGGCAGGTCGGAGAATACGGCAGTAGATATGTTTCCCTTGTTGTAGACCAAGAGTTTCGAACTGTCTCTCTTCGCCAAAGGAAACTTTGCTATCCTATCGTCAGGGAGAGGATAGTTGTAGTCAGATATATGTATGTGTTTTGGAGAATTCATTTCTTTATGTTATAAAATTGAACGGAACAAAGCATAGAACAAAGTCAATATCATGACGATGTGCACTATATATATGTCCTCATAGGAATATCCTTCGCTTGTATACTGGTCGGAGATGTAGTTGGCTGTCACCATAGTGCGTTTCTTTATCTGGTAATACAAACCATAGGAGATGAGTGCCACAACGAATCCCCACAGAATGCCTACCATCACATCGCTCGGATAGTGCACGCCGAGATAGATGCGCGTGTAGCAGTTTAACAATGACCACAAGACAAGTGTAATGCTCAGCATACGGCTCTTTATCACCATGCAGAAGTATAGTGCCACAGCCATCGTGTTGGCAGCATGGGCAGAGAAGAATCCGTAGAGTCCTCCCCTATATCCGTTTACCACATTGATGCTATATCTTAGCAATGGGTCTTGTGTAGGACGGAAACGCATGAAGGAGGGTTTTACCAGTATGTCGATGACGATATCCGACAAGGCAAAGGCAAACAGAGCGAATCCTATGACAAGTGCTATCTGCTTCACGGTCTCATTATTTCTTATTACGAGAAATATGAGGGCTACATAAAAGGGAATCCATGTCATGGCATTGGTCAGCACGAGGATGAAACTGTCCCAAAAGAGAGAACCCGAGCCTTGCAAGACATGCATTATCGGAAGGTCAAACGAATATGTCAGACTTGTAAAATCCATCGCCAACGTTTAGATTTCCTCCACTTCGTTAGTATGCAACCATCCCTCTCTGCCGTCAGAGAGTGTCACGCCATACCAACCTTTCATAGAGCGGTCGGTGATATCTACTCGCGTGCCCTCATGCAGCACCATGCTGTTAGCAGAACTTGCCGACGGAGTGTTCTTCACATTCACTGCAGGGGCAGTGATGATTGCCCCGTCATGGTTTTGCGACATTGTCTTCTGTTGCCATGCGAGGAAAGTCGATGCCAAGAAAACTACGATGCACAGCACTCCTGAATAGAAGCCAACTCTCACAGCTATGGCATTAGGTCCGAACAGGTAGAGCGAAAGCAAAGCCAATGCTATGATGAAGAATACTATCGACACGATGGTCCACGAGTTGCTGTCGGTCATGTTGACCAATGACTTGTACCAGGTCACGAAGAACATCTCCGACTGTGGTGTTATCTTGTCGGGAGTCTTGCTTCGTGCAAACTGCAGGTTGAATCGTATGTCCTCGTCGCCGGGAGCGAGTTTCAGTGCACGCTCGTACGCCAATATAGACTTTGTGATGTTGCCCGTGCGGAAATAGGCATTTCCCACATTATAATATAGGTCGGCAGACACGCCCTGTGTCAGCACCTCATTATACATCTGTATAGCAGACTGGTAATTCTCTTTCGCATATTCTGCGTCAGCCATCTGCTTCGTCACCTTGGCATTTGCCGACAAGCTCATAAGCATGAGCACGGCTAACATCAGCATGCCCTTTACCATGTTTTTGTTCTTTCTGGAATTTAATATTTCGTCAATCTCTGTTATTGCCTTCACAGCCTTGTCATACACTATGTCCATCTTGCCCTTAGGGTCACCCGGTGCGAAACGTGCATATTCACATTCGTCGATAGCCTCAAGGAATGCATTTGTCGTAGCCTCGTCGATGTTGTGCGTGGTGAGTTTCTCTGAGATATTGTCCTTAGAGAGATTCTCCACAGGGATGTTGAGTTTGTCGCCGACATAACCCCACAAAGCACGGAGCACCTCGTCATAGAAGTCATTCTGCTTGCCCTTCTTCATCAGAGCAGCAGCCATGCGCAGACGCTTTGTTGCCACTTTGTTCGCTTTCTTGCCCTTCTTTCTCACTATGTTGGCATTGTCCATGGCACGTTTGCGGAACACGAAGACAAACACAGCGAAGATTATCAAAGGCAACAGCAACCATGCCATATAACCTACGCTTCCGAAGAAGTAATCATCTTTGTCGCTCAGTTTGTCATTGCCTGTCTTTAGGTCATGGATATCGTTGTCCTTGACGGCAGAGAAATCAGCCACATGACTCTTGCCGTCACCCTTCTGCACGTTGAGGGCTATAGGCGCAGTCTTCAGAGTCTTATAGTCATTGGCATTGGTGTCGTAATATATAAACTCCACTGGCGGAATGGTGTAGGTGCCTTGGTTTCTCGGCACTACGAGATATTCATACACCATGCTTCCTTCCACACCATTCTGTGTAAGCTTTGTCTTGTCCGTTATCTTCGGGTCATATTTGTCGAAGTCCTTTGGCAAGGTCAGCACAGGTTGCTTAAGGAGTTTCAAGTTACCCACACCGCTGATGGTCACCTTCACGTTTACCGGTTCGCCAGCCTTCACAGTGGTGTTGTCTGCCGTCGCCGATATACTGAATTTACCTACGCCGCCAGAGAAACCCGCAGGACGCTTTGGCAGAGGATTAACCTGTATCGTTACAGATGGAGCCACCACATTGCGCTTCACCTCGGTGTAAGCCGAACCGCCATTGAAGAATGCCTCAAAAGGATCCACATTTCTGTTTCGTTGTATCACGATGCCCTTGAAAGTGATGCTCGGTATCTGCAGTTTGCCTGTCATCTGCGGATACATCACATACTGGCTCCAAGTCACTGTCTTATAAGTCTTGCCATTGATATTCTCCACGGAGAAACTCTTCTGTCGTGGCAATGGTGTCTCCTGTGTATGAAAACCCGTAAGGTCTGGCATCTTGCCCTCCAATTGGGTAAGGTCCACCTGTGTGTATACCTTATATGTCAGGAGTATAGGTTCCTGTTCATGCACAGTCTTCTTGTTGGCGCTGACGCGAATGAAGAGGTCGTTGCCGGATATGGCAGAACCAGCCGTACGCATACCGTCATCATCAGAACCGTGCATCCTTGGTGCTCCCTGTCTGCTTGACTGCGACGCGCTACCCGACACGGTGATCTTTACTGCACTTGACGACACGGTCTTGCCATTGATGACAGCCTTTGCTGCAGGTATGGTGTAGGTACCGTTCTTGGCAGCGTATAAGGTATATGTGTATGTTATGGACGAGGAACTGGAGGTATGTCCGTTAATCATTTGAAAACTTGACGACCTTGACGTGTAAGGTCCTGTGATGACCTCAAGACCCTCGGGCACATTTCCTGCTCGGAAGTTCTCCACATCCTGTGTAGGGATTACATATGACAAGCGGAAGTTCTCTCCGCACGACACATGCGTAGGTGCCTGTACGGATATATTCTGAGCCAACATGCAATAATGCTGGCAAACAATGCAAAATAGTATAAACAATAACTTTTTCATTTCACACCTTAATACATTAGTTGCCATTACCAGTTCTTCTGCAGTCTACGCTTTTGCGGCATCGCCTGTTGTTTTTTCATCTTCTGCTGAGTATTCTTCTCTTCCTGCAGAGCAGCCTGAAGGAGTTGTTCGGCATTGTCCTTGCTCATCTGCTCCTTGGGTTGGTTTTGCTTCTGGTTTTGCTTGTCTTTGTTTTTATCTTTGTCCTGATTGTTCTTGTCGTTTTGTTCCTGTTTATCCTTATTGCCGTTCTTGTCATTGTCGTTTTTGTTGTTTTGCTTGTTGTCCTTGTTGTTCTTTTGCTGGTTTTTCAACTGACGCTGGCATAGGGCAAGATTATAGCGAGTCTCGTCATCCTTGGGATTGTTTCTCAGACTCTCTTTGTATGCATCTATGGCCTCCTGAAACATCTGGTGACCTTGGCATATCACACCTATGTTATGATATACCATAGCCTTGCGGCTCTTGCTCGTTTCCAGTTTGCCGGCAGTTTCAAGATTGACTATTGCCAGGGAGTCTTTCTGTTGCTGCATGAGAGCACAGCCAAGATTATAGTAAGCCTGCGGATTCTTGTTGTTCTTGTCGACAGCCTTTCTGTAGTCGGTCTCCGCCTTGTCAAACTTCTGCTGGCGATAGAGCCTGTTGCCGTTTCTTATGTGCTGACGGTCAGTCTGTGCAGACATCACGGCACATACTGCCGACAGTATGCATATAACTATGGTTCGTGTCATTTCTTCTTCCCTTTCCTTCTGAATATGCGTACGTTAGCCAACAAGGGATTCTTCCTGTCGAGAATGCATATCTCTGCTATAAGCAACAATAGCAATACGATGACAACAGCCTGAAACTGTTCGTCATACTCGCTGTATATCACGCTCTGTGTTTCTCCGCTCTGGAGTTTCGACAGTTGGTCGTTGAGTATCTCCTGAGCATCGCTCGTGTTGTCCACATGTATGTACTTGCCTTTACCTGCCTGAGCTATCTGCTGACACATCTCTTCATTGAGTGCACTCATCACAGTGTTGCCCGCGTTGTCCTTCATGTAGCCACCATCACCATCGGGTATCGGAGCGCCCTTCGTGTCACCTATTCCGAGGATGAAGACGTTCATACCCTTGTCGTGTGCAGCCTTGGCGGCCTCTACCGCCCCACCCTCGTGGTCTTCACCGTCGGTGATGACGATGACGGCCTTGCCCACGTCAGACTTGGTAAATGAGTTCATGGCAAGATTAAGAGCATGTGCTATATCCGTGCCCTGCGACGCTATGAGCGAAGGGTCTATGTTCTGTAGAAACATCTTTGCCGACACATAGTCACTTGTTATAGGCAACTGCACGAAGGCATCGCCGGCAAAGACTATCAGTCCAATTTTGTCATTGGAGAACTTGTCGATGAGGTTCTCCACCATGAGTTTGCTCTTCTGCAGACGCGACGGCACCACATCCTCAGCCTTCATGGAGTTACTGATGTCCATGGCGATGATAATCTCTATGCCCTCGCGCTTCTCGTGCGAAATCTTGCTTCCCATCTGAGGGCGCGCAAGGATGACCACGGTCAGCGCTATGGCAGCAAGCATCATCCAGAATTTCACTGTCGGACGATATTTCGACACCTCAGGCATCATCTGCCTAAGGAGATCCTTGTCGCCCAGTCGCTTGTATCTGCGCTTCTGACGATGCCAGTAGAGCAGATTAAGCAGAGCCAATATGGGAATTATGGCAAGCAGCCATAATAATGATGGGTTGTCAAATCTCAGCATTACGGTATTCTCCTCAATATTGATATTCTCAACAGTACTTCAAGCAATAGTGTCAGCAAAGCAGCCCATGCGAACGGCATATAGGCTTCATATCGCTTTGAGAACTTCTTCACTGTGAGCTTTGTCTTTTCCAGTTTGTCTATGTCGGAATATATTTTTTTCAGTTCCTTATTGTTAGTGGCACGATAGTAGTTGCCGTCGGTCATGGCAGCAATGTCCTCCAATGTTTTTGTGTCTACCTCTGCAGGGCGGTAGATATACTGCACTCCACCTGCCACCTGTATAGGATAAGGTGCCACATTGTTGGATCCCACTCCCACGGTATACACCCTGATGCCAAGGCTCTTGGCTATCTGTGCAGCCGTCATGGGCGAGATGTCTCCACAGTTGTTGGCTCCATCAGTAAGGAGTATCACCACCTTGCTCTTCGCCTTTGAGTCCTTGAGGCGGAGCACGGCGTTGGAGAGTCCCATACCCACAGCCGTACCGTCATTGATGAGACCTTTCATCACCAGGTCGGTGCGCACCTCGTGGAGCAGATTCTGCAGTGAGGCGTGATCGGTTGTCATAGGACACTGGGTGAACGCCTCGCCGGCGAAGATAGTAAGTCCTATGTTGTCGTCGGGACGTCCTGAGATAAAGTCAGCCGCCACATTCTTTGCTGCCTCCATACGATTTGGTTTGAGGTCTTCGGCGAGCATAGATGCCGAGATGTCCATAGCCAGCATGATGTCGATGCCCTCCACAGAGCGGTTGTCCCAAGCGTTGTGGGTCTGAGGGCGTGCCAGTATGGTCACGGCAAGGATGAATGTGAGACATCTCAACACCATAGGAGCATGCACGAGGCGCACTCTCCAACTCTTCGGTGCGTCGAGATATGCCGATGTGTCGCTGATGCGCATTGTCGGTTCGTTGCGTTTGCGGTAAAGGAAATACCACAACACATAGGGCACGAGCAACAGCAACAGTATGAAATATTCTTTGTTAGCAAATTCCATTAGTCCTATCCTTCTTTACAACAGTATCATTGTATTATATACGACGAAGCAGAACACGAATACCACGAGCACGGCAATAATAGCCAGGAGTATCTTTATCAGTTTGCGGCTCTCCTGTATGCGTTTGTCGTCGGCACTGAGTTTCGGCACGATGCGTTCCTCCGTCTCCTTCTCCTGAGTCTTCGTCTGATCGATGAAGTTCACAGCGTTCACCAGATTGAGGTCATTCTCGTTGATCAGTGTGGAATGCTTGGCAAACTTCACCAGGTCGGCTGTATTGAAAAGTTCCCTCAGTTCGCTAATCATCGTTGGGTCACCACTATCCTTCAGTCGCGAGATTATCTCCATGCTCGTCATCTCCATAGCGGAGAAACCGAATCGTTCCTCGATATATTTACGCAGAGTGTCGGTCAACTGTGTGTAGTATTCCTTTTGGTTCTCGGCGTTCATCGTCCTGTTCTGCTTTATCTTGTCTATGGCAGTCAGCGCCTTTTGGTGAGCCGGGATGTGACGGATGATCATTATGCGACTGATTATAGGCTTGTTTTGCTTATATCGCAGATAGAGGTAAACGCCGATGGCTATCAGGAGTATGAGCATGCAACTCATCCAAAACAAAGTGCTCCACTCTGCCCACTCGAAGGGATTGTCCTGCACATCCTTAGGAGGGAAAAACTGGTTGAGGTGAAGCGTGTCGACGTCCATTGTTATGACTTTGAGCGCCAACGGATTAGTTTTATATGCCTTGCCGCCCACTTTAATGGTCTGTGCAGGTATCATGTAGGCATTTTCGTCGAAACTCGTAAGCGTGAGCTTCCTTGTAATCTTTCTGCCGTCAGAGACTTCTGCCGTGTCGTCCTTGGCTACGTCAACAATCTCCACACCTGGAGTAATCAGTTGACGTGGTTGCATGGCGGGCATCTGCACCACCTTGTCATCGGGTGAAATGACCGTGATGGTCATGCCCACCTGTTGACCTATCATGATGGCCACAGAGTCGATTCTTGCCTCCACAGACACGTTTTGCGCGTGTGCATAGCAGAATGCGCAAAGTAATGTTATTATCGCACAAATCTTTCTCATCGCATCTTGAATAACTGCATCATAGCTTTTACATAGTCGCCATTGGTGGCTATACTCGTCCAGTCAACATTGCTCTTGGCAAAATCATTCTTCAACTGTTGCTGTCTTTCCTGCCATTTCTTGGCGTGCATCATACGGAGTTTCTTCGACGAGGTGTCGATAATCATCTCGCGTCCAGTCTCGGCATCCTCCACCTTGAGCAGTCCCACGTCGGGCAGTTCCTTTGCCAGTGGGTCATACACCTGTATGGCCATCATGTCGTGCTTCTGTCCTGCAATCTGCAGTTGCTTCTGGAATGACTCTTTGTTATAGAAGTCACTCAGCATGAAGACTGTGCTGCGTCGTTTGAGCACCTTTGTCATGAACTCCACCGCCATGGTGATGTCTGTCTGTTTGCTCTCCGGCTGGAAGTTGAGCATCTCCCTTATTATATAAAGGATGTGCTTACGCCCCTTCTTGGCAGGGATATATTTTTCTATTCTGTCAGAGAAGAAGATGACGCCTATCTTGTCATTGTTTTGCATAGCTGAGAAAGCGATGGTGGCTGCTATCTCTGCCGACATGTTGCGTTTCAGTTGACCACGGCTACCGAAGTCAAGTGAACCCGAAACGTCAATCATCAGCATGACTGTCAACTCGCGCTCTTCCTCAAACACCTTGACATAAGGCTTATGGAACCGAGCTGTGACATTCCAGTCGATGTCACGGATATCGTCGCCAAACTGATATTCGCGCACCTCGCTGAATGCCATACCACGTCCTTTGAATGCCGAGTGGTATTCACCTGCGAAGATGTTCTGACTCAGTCCGCGAGTCTTTATCTCTATCTTCCTGACTTTCTTTAAGAGTTCTGAAGTATCCATTTCTCGTCAATGGGTGTCTGCATCAGGGCACTTCCACATTGTTGATTATCTTGCTAACTATCTCCTCGCTCGTCACGTTGCTTGCCTCTGCCTCATAGGAGAGTCCAATGCGATGGCGGAGCACGTCGTGTGCCACGGCGCGCACATCCTCAGGCACTACATAGCCGCGCTGTTTGATGAATGCATAGGCACGGGCAGCCTTGGCGAGATTGATCGAAGCACGTGGCGAACCTCCGAATGTTATCATGTCCTTGAGTTCGGCAAGTCCATAGTTTTCGGGATATCTCGTAGCAAACACGATGTCTGCGATATACTGCTCTATTTTTTCGTCTATGTAGACATTGTTGACCACCTTGCGCGCCTTCATGATGTCTTCCGTCGTGCACACAGGAGTTACCTGAGGCATTTCGCCAGCGAGATTTTCGCGGATGATGAGTTTCTCCTCCTCTATCGTAGGATAGTTGATGATGACCTTCAGCATGAAACGGTCTACCTGCGCCTCAGGCAACTGGTAAGTACCTTCCTGCTCAATAGGGTTTTGTGTAGCCATCACGAGGAATGGTTCGGGCAGGTGGAATGTCTTCTCGCCTATTGTCACCTGATGCTCCTGCATGGCCTCGAGCAGCGCACTCTGCACTTTCGCTGGGGCACGGTTGATTTCGTCTGCCAATACGAAGTTGGCAAACACTGGACCCTGCTTCACCTGGAAGCGCTCTTCCTTCTGGCTGTAGATCATAGTTCCGATGACGTCTGCCGGCAAGAGGTCAGGTGTAAACTGAATACGTGAGAAATCACTTGATATCAGTTTGGAGAGAGTCTTTATCGCGAGTGTCTTTGCAAGTCCCGGCACACCCTCAAGGAGTATGTGTCCGTCGCTCAACAAAGAGATGAGAAGTGAGTCAACTAGATGTTTCTGTCCGACAATCACCTTGTCCATACCTGCGGACAAAGCATTAATAAATCCACTCTGCTGACGTATGAGTGCATTCAATTCCTGGATGTCGATTGATTCTGCCATAATATTTTTAAGTTACTTATTTGTCAATCATATGAGATAGGTATTGTCCTAAATCACTACAAAATTATAACAAAATATTGTAGCTCGTGCAATACGTCTGTCTAATAAACATTAAATTAAATGCTCTTTTCTAATATTTAAGAAAGTTTTTGTGTTCTACCATGCAATGTTGTGTGAAAGAAAACGCACGTACGTGCATCAGCCATCGCACGTAGGTTCATCAGCCAACGCACGTACGTGCATCAGCCAACGCACGTACGTGCATTATTTTTTGAGTGAAGGTAAAAAAATTATAGGCTGTCTCTCGACAACCTATAATCTAAATTTAACCTTAATAATCTAATACCATGAAAAACACAATGCAAATATATAGACATTAGTTGTAATGTCATAATCTGCATGCAGAAAAGCCCCCTTTTATAACATTACTTAAACATTGAGCATACCCATTTTAACCTTCGTTTGCACAAAATGACATCTACTCTTGTCATTTCATCATTTGAAAGAAATGGTGACTCTATATCCAAACTTAATGTCATAGACGTAGGGTCGTAGTCATAGGAAATCAGTTCGGGTGAAAGCATTGACTTCAGTTCATCATAGGTTTCCACTGACATAGTATCGGGTCGTGAGACAAAACTGTCTCTATTTATTTCTGACATAAACCGCATGTTGGGATATTTCTTCCAGTTGCGGTCGTAGAACTCCACCACACTTTGCTTTGCTGGTGCCTTGTAGGTTGTGATGCAAAGGAATATGCTGTCGCCGTCGGCATAAGGCAGTCTTGCCAGAGTCAGATTCTTGGAGTCGGACAGGATAAAACTGCCGTAGTCTGTTGACAATGTATCTATGGCTGTCTCTCCCTGCAGTTTGTTGGTAACCTTCGTTTCCTTGCCTGCATTGTAGTTTGCTACAAGTTCACTACGGAGTTCATAGGTAAGATATTCAGCCTTATTAAAAGGCAGACTGGCGAACATGTCGGCTACCGACTGCGCCTTGGCTGACATCACGCCGACACATATTATAATATATATAAACAGTTTCCTCATAACACTCACAATTTCCTGTCAAGTCAATTTCTCCGCAAAATTACACAATTAATTCAATATAGCCTTATAGCTTTCTTGTTCCTGCATAGCATGCTACGATGATGTAGCAGACAAGAGGGACTGAGAATGCCACAGCCATGTTGCCTGTAGTGTCAGCTATGTGTCCCATGATAATCGGTGCCACAGCTCCGCCCACTATGGTCATGATGAGCAGAGATGATGCCGTCTGGATATTGCTGCCTGCATCACGCAGAGCCAAGGAGAATATTGTCGGAAACATGATGCTCTCGCCAAGATAGATGGAAAAGAACGCCAAGAGTGATGCTGTGCCCGTGAATGTTATTACCACGCCAGTGGCAATGGTAGCTATCAGGGCACAGGCCAGAAGTACGAGAGGTGGCTTTATGTAGTTCATGAGCAGTCCGCCGACAATTCTAAACACGAAGAAGATGCCCATTCCGCCAAAGGCAAGGTAGGCACTGGCTGTCTTCATGTCGATGTGTATGTTCTCGACAGCATAGTTGATGAAGAAACTGTTGACTCCTGTCTGAGCGGCTACATACATAAACATTGTAAACAAACCGAAGGCAAAAGCTTTTACTCGAAATGGAGTTTCCTGTTTCTTATCCGATGTTGACTCCTCTTTCTGAGGATCAGGCAACTTGATGCGGGAGAAAATGAGGGCTACGATGAGCACGAAGATGCCTACGCAAGCATAGGGTACGGCTATACTGACACCAGAAAACAGCAACTGACCACCCACCAATGGACCAAGTATCCATCCCACTCCATTGAGCGACTGCGAGAGGTTGATGCGTGTCTCGGCTTTGTCGGGATGACCCAATACTGTAGTGTATGGGTTGGCGCTGGTCTCAAGGAATGTCAGACCGCATCCCAAGACAAACAGCGACAACACGAAAAACATAAAACTGCCGATATGCGAACCGGGCACAAACATCAGGGCACCTATGCCAAAGAGCACAAGTCCAGCAATGACACCGCTCCTATAACCCCACCTCTTGATAACGCGACCCGCAGGCAATGCCATCAGGAAATAGGCACCATAGACAGCTGCCTGCGTAAGGGCCGACATAGTCTTGCTGATGTGAAAGGAGTGCTGAAAATGCGGATTGAGCACTTCGAGTATGCCATGGGCAAAGCCCCACATGAAGAACAGTGAACTGATCATCATGAAGGAAAAGAGATAATTACGCCCTTCGTATCTGAATATCGAATGCTTCATTGTGTGCTTCCGTAAATTCCTTACTGTCTTTTACCACGAGTGCGAGATATCCTCCGCCTCCTGCTCCCGGCATCTTCCATGCCAAGACTCCATCCATAGCGCTGTATTTGTCTATCATAGGCTGCACGCTTGCCTCGGGCAACACCTCTCCATCGATTGACGGATTGACCATTCCAGGGAACATGGCAATCTGGGCATTAAAGGATGCCTTATATGCCTTGGCAAATCCTTCGAGATCACGTGCGAGTATGGCTGTCCAACATGCGTCGGCAGCATCTGCCAATGCTTTCACCTTCACAGGATTGATATCCTTTCCCTCCACCACACTGCAACCAGGGCGGCGTGGCTCCATAGGAATCAGGACAAGATGGCTCTCGAGGAAACGGAGCGTCATCTCATCCTGAGTGCTCTCTATCTTCACCGGCCAGAAGTTATTGTCATAATAGTGGCGCGCAAGACCTGGCACACAGATACCTATCGCATCCTGAGCTCCTGAGATGATTCCGTCATGACGCTCGGGATTGTTCTCAAAGCAGAATACAAGACGCGCCAGCATCTCTGGGTCCATCTTTGGCAACTTTACTGGCCATATCTTGCGTATCATATTTCTTGTCGATGTGGAAAGACCGCAACGGTCGCGCACCTCAAATGTAGGCATCAGCGAGATGGTTATGGCCCATCCTGGATGATACTGGCTCACATACGGCTGGTCTATCCATGTGCCCGCAAGGTCGAGACGTGTCGGGATGCATGGTTCGGTGCTTGATGTGTCTGCCTGTGTAGCCAATGCCTTCTTCAAGTCAGAAGAAGAACGGGCGGTAAGACCCTCATGCGGAGTGCGCTGAAGTTCGATGTATTCGATGCCCCTCTCGGCACATACCTTGCGCTTATCGTCAGATCCGCCTTCGGCATTTACCACAAAGATATCGGGCTTCACTATATCGAGAGTCGGCAGGAAGTCTATCACTCCACTGCCCTGATTAATATATGCCTCCTTGACAGCCTTTATATTCTTCACCATAAAGAGGCGCTCCTCCTGCGGGAACATCGGTTTACGGTGCTTATACTCGAGATAAGTGGCATCGGAACCTATACCCACGTAAAGGTCACCAAACTGCGATGCCTGCTGGAAGAACTCCACATGTCCGGAGTGCAACAAGTCATAACAACCACTGACAAATACTTTCTTAGCCATTTAATGTGTTTTTATGTAAATAATAACTTATGCAAAGTTATGAATTTTCCTCAACTTGTCAAAGGAAATGCCATGTTTAGTTGTTATGCATAAAAGTTCATGAAAAGAAGGTACGGCGCCCTCGCCGTACCAATAACAAAGAAAGGTAATCATAGTAGGTGCTGCGTCCTCGCTGCACCCTCATTTGTGATTAAGATTGTGTTCTTTCACATGAGGGCAAAGCGAGAACGCTATACTATCTAATGGGGCAAAGCGAGGACGCTTCGCCTACTATGATTACCTTCTAACATTTCCATATTTCCATATTTCAATATTTCCATATTTCAATATTTCCATATTAAACAGGCGGGGGCACTTCGCCTCCTAATATTTACTTCATTTGTGCCTTAAGCAGTGCCGGTATCTCGCTCGTCTCGTTTGCCACGGGCACTCCTGCAGCCTGGAATGCGGCTATCTTGTCGGCGGCAGAACCCGACGAACTGGAGATTATGGCGCCGGCATGTCCCATCTGCTTGCCCTTGGGAGCCTGACGTCCGGAGATAAACACCGCCACTGGTTTGGTGACATGCTCCTTGATGTATGCGGCGGCACGCTCTTCTGCATCTCCGCCTATCTCACCTATGAGAGCAATGCTGTCGGTGTCAGGGTCATTCTCAAACATCTCAAGCAAATCCTGGAAGTAGAGTCCCACTACGGGGTCACCGCCCACGCCGACGGCTGTGGACTGCCCCATACCAGCCTGAGTAAGGTTATAGACAACCTCATATGTCAATGTACCGCTACGGCTTATCACTCCCGTGTGACCTTTGGTGAATATGTTCGTAGGCATGATTCCTACAAGACTCTCCCCTGGACTTACGAGTCCTGGACAGTTGGGACCTATCAGGTTTGCACCTTTAGACTTGATATATGCATGGGCATAACTTGCATCTACCACAGGCACACCCTCCGTGATGCACACTATGAGTTTGATGCCACCGTCGGCAGCCTCGAGCATCGCATCCTTGGCAAATGCCGCCGGCACGAATATTATGGATGTGTCGGCGCCAGTGGCCTTGACAGCGTCCTTCACCGTATTGAATACGGGTATGCCGTCAACCTCTTGTCCAGCCTTGCCTGGTGACGTACCGCCAACGACATTGGTGCCGTAAGCCTTCATCTTTGAAGCGTGAAAACTGCCGTCTCGTCCAGTAATGCCCTGCACGATTACCTTTGAATCTTTATTTACAAGAATACTCATCTCTAAGATTGTATTTTATATATCCTTTTTTCCGTTGACTATAATTTGGAGGCTATCTCCACTGCCTTGTGACCGGCATCTGACATTGACGTGCCCACAGTAAACTTCGTGCCCTGCAGCAATGCACGACCTTCGGCCTCGTTGGTTCCTGTGAGACGGATTACGATAGGTATATCTGTATCCAGTTCCTTAAAGGCTTCGATGAGTCCCTTTGCTACATCATCACATCGAGTGATGCCACCGAAGATATTGACAAGCACCACCTTAACATGCTTGTCGCTAAGCAATAGTTTCATGGCCTCGATAATCTTCTGGGGATTGGAACTGCCACCTATGTCGAGGAAGTTTGCTGGTTCACCGCCATAGAGTTTTATCATGTCCATGGTAGCCATAGCCAGTCCTGCGCCGTTAACCATGCAACCGATGTTGCCACCAAGATTGACATAACTGAATCCCTTCTCCTTGGCATAGAGTTCCTTCTTCTCCTCTTCTGTAGGTTCGTTGAGAGCCGCCACATCAGGATGACGGAACAAGGCGTTGTCATCAAAAGTCATCTTCGCATCAATGGCTTTCAGATTGCCTTCCTTGTCAACGACGAGAGGATTGATTTCTGCGAGTTTGGCATCTTTTTCTACAAACAGTCGGTAAAGGTTCTGAAACAATGGTATGGCTTGCTTTACCTGTGCCATGTCATCAAAGAGTGCGAAGGCAGCCTCGCGGGCCTTGTAAACGGGAAGACCGATAAGCGGGTCAATCGGCACCTTTATAATCTTTTCGGGTGTGTCATGAGCCACCTTCTCTATGTCCATACCACCTTCACGGCTAAGCATGAGTATCGGAGCCTTGGTCTTTCTTTCGATGAGTATGCTAACATAATACTCTGATGCTATGTCAATGGCCTCGCCTATGAGAACTCGGTCTACAATAAGACCCTTGATATTCATGCCCAGGATGTCGGAGGCATACTGGCGCACTTCGTCTTCGCTCTTTGCCAACTTCACACCGCCGGCCTTGCCTCTGCCGCCTATGTGCACCTGTGCTTTCACCACTACTTTCTGCAGTCCCAACTGGCGATAGGCTTCCACTGCTTCATCCACCGTGTGTGCGAGGATGCTTCTGTCTACAGGCAAGCCATATTGTCCGAAGAAGGATTTTGCTTGATATTCATGAACTTTCATAAGATGATATTTTGTTATGTTTTCTATCTTAGGAGAGTCGGACATTGACAAAAGTCGGTCCGTCATCCGTTTGCGAGTGCTAAGTTAATAAAAAAACAAATACACTCACTCATGAATGACGAAATAATTGACTTCAGCAAAGACTTGTCATATATAGTGGGTCCTATAAATTCCCACCATATAAGTTATGGTTTGGTGACCCTAAACCAATCGGCATCTATCCATCCGCGGTTGCCTTTTGTGCCGAGACGCTCGCTCACAAATCCCATCTTGGCACCTATCCACTTGCCTTGGCGCATAGCAAACTTATCGCCTACGGCAGTAAACTTCTTGCCGTCCATACTGTAGGCAAACTGGCATTGTCCGTCTTTCACGCGCATCTGCATATAAATGTCTATGTATATGGCAGGAGAATATGGTATGGTGTCACGACTTGTCGGTTTCAATGTGGCCAGAGTCTTTACTTGTTCCAGTCCGCCAGTATCGGCACCCTTGCAATAGAGTTGCTGCAGCAGGAATTCGTCACCGACACGCTTTACCACCAGCGCCTGATAGTTCATGCCCATCATGATGATACCGCCATATTGGTTGTCACCCTTTGAGGCAAACTGCATCTTTGCCGTTGCCTTGAATTCGGGTGCCGGTGTCTTCTGCAGCAACAGGTTGCCTGCCTCCCACAGACTCTTGAAATCTTCGGAAAGGTCTGCCGTATACAGGCGCATACAACCATCGGTCGTAGGCATGCCCCACAGTTGGTCGTAGTTGGCATGCCACTGCCATTGCAGTCCCAGGTCGGTGGTATTAAATTCGTCTGACTCCTGGGGATTCACCTTAGTATGACTCGATGATTTGGGCATACGGTAGGTCATGTAGGGTTCGCCACATCCGCTATGTTCACGATCATTGCCCATCACGGGCCATCCGCTTGTCCAGTCTACCGGTTGCAGAAACACCACACGTCCGTAAGCACCCTTGTCATTAAAGTGCAAGAACCAGTCTTCACCATATGTCGTATGTACCCATGCCCCTTGGTGAGGACCATTTACGGACGTCTTGCCTTGCGCCATCACACGGTGAACCTCGTAGGGACCATATATATTGCGGCTACGCATGGCCAACTGCCAACCGTGCTGCACGCCACCGGCTGGACACATTATCCAGTAATAGCCATCACGCTTATATAGTTTCGGTCCTTCGGTGGTGTGATTTTCCTGACCGCCATCAAACACTATGCGAGGCGCACCAATGGCACGAGTGCCGTCGGCTGACAGTTCGCGCATAGTAAGCACCGAGTTGAAACCACTTCGCGAACCTGCCCATCCGTTTACCAACCAGCAGCGCCCGTCATCATCCCATAGCGGACAGGTGTCAATCATTCCTTTGCCCTCAATCACGCATACGGGTTTGCTCCAAGGACCGCTTGGATTTGTCGCCTTCACCATGAACACGCCATTATCGGGGTCACCCCAATAGATATAGAACTCGTCATTATGGTAGCGTATGGCAGGTGCCCACACTCCCTTGCCGTGCTGTGGAGAGTCAAAGAGTTGACGTGGCTCCTGCTCTACGAGAGCATGACCGATAATCTGCCAGTTAACCAAGTCTTTGGAATGAAGTATAGGCAGACCTGGGATACAGTTAAACGAACTTGCAGTAAGATAATAGTCATCACCGACTGCCACCACATCGGGGTCGCTATAGTCGGCATAAATGACGGGGTTGGTGTACGTGCCGTTGCCATTGTCAGGACTCCACACTTGCGAGTGATATTGGGCATCGGCCGACAATGACATTCCTGCCAGCAGGCATATAAGAGGAATAGAATACAGATTCATCTGGATACAAACTTTTTTGTCAGGTTCAAAGTTAAGGTAAATATTTTGCGGTGGGAATTTATAGAACCCACCATAATTTACTTCCTTTCCGTCACTAAATTCTTAGCCCTCATAAGAGCCTCGAGATAGTAATAGTCGGCATATATTATGCTGGCGTCTATCTCGCTGCCCGCCGGATGATGCCCCGTGCTGTGCATAAGAAAGGCGACATTCCTCTTGCCACTCTGATACTTTGACGTGCTGAGTTGTGCCAATGACTCCAGGGCAAACTCTTGATATTCCTTTCCTTTCTCCCCTCCTACATATTGCTGGAGTTCAAGCAAGGCATCTGCCACCACACAGGCAGCACTGGCATCCTTGGGAGCCTTCACTCCGCGTGGGTCATCCATATCCCACAAAGGGATGAGGTCGTCACTGGTTTCCTTCAATCGCTTGATATAGATATCGGTCACCTTTTGGGCAAAATCGAGGAACACTTTATTGTGAGTATAGCGATATACCATCGTGTAGCCATATATAGCCCACGACTGTCCTCTTGCCCACATAGAGTTGTCGGCATATCCCTGATGCGTCACACCTTTTATGCAGTCGCCGTTGATGGTGTCATATACAGCCACATGATAGCAACTGCCGTCAGGACGGAAGTGATTCTGCATCGTAGTCTTGGCATGCGTCACTGCCAAGTCATAGAGCAACTTGTTGCCACCATTCTTGGCAGCCCAAAACATCATGTCGAGGTTCATCATGTTGTCCATGATGGTGTTGTGAGGCCAGTTGCGGGGCTTCACCTCACGCGGCCAACTCAATATGGTGCCTACTATAGGATTGAAGAGTGTGGCAAGTGAATCTGCCGATGCCAGGATGACATTCTTGTAATCTTGCGAATGGTTTACCTCATAGCCTTTCCCAAAAGAGCAGAACATGAGGAAACCGATGTCGTGGTCATAGCATGGACGATAGGCTATGCTTCTCAGTGATTCCGTATATCCTTCAGCAGCCTTTCGCACAGCCTCATCCCCTGAGTTCTGATAATCCATCCAGAGGATACCTGGCCAGAAACCGTCACACCACTCCTCAGCCTTGGCCTTGCGACAATTCCATCCCTTCTGCTTGTCGCCATTGAGGATATTACGAGGTTGCATAGTGTAGTCATACGAGCCATCCTCCTGTCGCAGTTCTGCCAAAGCACGAGTCACCTGCTGATGGCAATAGTGCAACTGCTTGTCTACATCAAGTTTCTGCGCAAAACAGACTTGTGATAGTACCAGTGCTGACACACAAAAAAGTATTCTTCTTATTTTCATCGTCTTCATTTATTTATCATTAATACGAATCCAATAAAAAGAATACTTAAGTGACGGTAAAAACTATTACCTATTCTATCATCCAATCCAAGGTGCTTGTTTCCTTTGTAATGGTATAGTTGATACCAACCTTTACCACAGGCTTGTCCTGCAAAGCAAAAGCGTCAGCATAACGCTTGTCGTTGATTTGCTGCAATGCCTCTTGCGCAGTCCCGTTAAATTTCAGTTCCATCACATAGATGGTGTCATGAGTTTCCATCGTGAGGTCAGTTCTGCCCTTGGCAGTATGCTGTTCCACCAGAATGCGGAAGTTGCTGAGCAGAGCAAAGATGATATACATCATTTGCTGATAATGCCCCTCATAGTTGGTATTGTCACAATAAGGAACAGTCTCAAGGAAAGTCTTTAGTAATTGCAATGCCTCATCCATCTGTCCCAGGTTGATGAGTTTCGACATCTTGGCAATTGTCGTATTTCCCATTACCGACATGCTATGCAGGTAATGTGGCATGAGACTTCTAAACAAACCTATGCGTATTTCCTTGTTAGGCAGTGCCAAGGTGTAAAGTTCCGTATCCTCGTCATAGTCCTTGATGGTGATGTAGCCACTCTGGTAGAGCAATGGCATGATGGTGGTCATAGTCTCAGTGGCGGCATCAAAGTCTTCCTTTCCTACTTCCATCTTTTCTCCAAGGTTGATAGCGGTAAATTCATACTTGCGCATCATGTTGAGCAGATAGGTAGGTGTACCCGAACCAAACCAGTAGGCATTGAATTTTCCTTCGGCAAAACAGTTGAGCAGACTGAAAGGATTATAAACATCAGGCGAAGGCCATGTGAAATGGTAGCCATCATAATTTAGTTTCAATCTATTGATGGCTTCCTCTCGTGACAATCCGTTCTTTTCTGCGATACAATCGATGTCATCACTCATTTGAGTCAACAACTCATCTTCCGTGATACCACAAACGCCACCATATTCCACTTGCATGCTGACATTGGTGATATTGTTCAACTCACTGAAGATACTGAGTTGCGAGAACTTGGTAATACCTGTCAAGAAAACAAAACGGAGCATCTTCTCGCAATCCTTGAGCGGACTGTAGAAATTTCTCATCACATTTCGCAGCACGTCAAGTGCAGTATCCTCATGCACTACATCAAGCAATGGGGCATCATACTCGTCTATCAACACTACTGGTTGCTTGCCTGTGTCTTTATATACGGTCTGTATGAGATTGAGCATGCGCACGTTGGGGTCGGGAGAGTCACATTTTATGCCAAACTTCTCTTCGTTGGTTTTCAGTATAAAGAGAAGATAACGCTCCAATTGCTCTTTCTCCATGTGCTTTCCTCCTGCCAAACTGAAGTGTAGCACAGGATATTCCGTCCATTCTTTCTCCAACTTTTCTATGGCAAGTCCCTTGAACAGTTCCTTCCTGCCCTCGAAGTAACTTTCGAAGGTAGAGATGAGGAGCGACTTACCGAAACGACGTGGACGACTCAGAAAGAAATACTTTCCGCTCGTGTGCGTCATGCGATAGACGTATTCCGTCTTGTCGATGTAGAGGTTGTCAAGTTTGCGGATTTCCTCAAATGTCTGTATGCCTATAGGGTATAATTTTACTGCCATAATATCTTGCTTTAGCGTAATGCATGGGCGAAGATAAGAATTTTTTATGAAAGCGACAAACTCTTGGAGAAATAATTGTCCTCTATTGTGTTACTGCAGTCGTGATGGGTGCTTTCAGGTTTTGCTCAAAGCGCTTTATCTGCATCTGCCAAAAGTCGCTGTCGGGCGTACCGCTTTGGCACCAGGATGCACCAAACCAATAAGTGAACTTCTCGCCAGACTTTACCCCGCGCTTCACTCCAACTGCATTACCGCATATGCCCTGTGCCTGATGCCATTTGTCCTTCACATACTTTGTTTTCACATCTCCGTCAGGAAAGAGTGCGGCCACATATATCTGGAAGTTGTGCTTCTCGGCAGAGTCTGTAGGATCGTTGTAGGCTATATATGTCTTGCCAAGAGTAAGGTCTGCAGGGTCTGCAGTATGCACCACAAAACCACCGGCAATGTCCATAGGTTTTATAAAACCGTCATACCACACCGTCATGCGGTTGAAGTTCGAGCCTTTGTCAAGTGTAATGATGCGGTGCTCGGTGACCTGCTGTCCGTCAATCTCTACCGTAGGATAAACAAGTTCGAGGCAGAACTCCAGCGGACCGTTGTCCAATATCTTGTAGTCCTTATAACAGTAGGGCATGACGATGCTGTCGCCAAGCATCACGGCTGGAGTGCCGCATCCAAGGCTCGGACCTACATTATAGCAGTCAAGTCCTTTCCCATGGTCGAGATGGAACGATGTGGCACGGTCAACAAAGTCTACGCCTTCCTGATTGTCAATACTGCGAAAGAAAGCCTTGTCTATATTTGACTGCCAAGTCACTCTGTAGCGATGGTCTACATCCAGTTCCTTAGTGCTCTTAAGCCACACGTCTATTCCATATGCCTGTTCGCCAGAGCGCTGCAGTGCCGGACCATACACACGATAGGCGGCAATATCATTCTCCCACGTGATGTCATCCACGCGCCATGCGTAATATTTGCCTTCCACATATGACTTAAACTCCGAGCGGTTGCCTTGTTCTACAGTAAACGAGGCTGTGCCACCGGGGCGCACTGCCACATCGAGTAGCAGACGATTGTCGTGCGTAATCTGATATGTCACTGTCTGCCCGTATGGATTCTTGACGATGAGGTCACTACCCTGCCCCACTCCGAGTTTTTGCCAAACCTCACGGGCATCCCATGCCACGACTTCCTGACGTTGTGTGTGCGACGGATTTGTTGCCGTCAAAACAACTTTGGCATTGCCATCCTGCACGGACAGCAATGCCAAAAATAGAAATACAATCTTTTCAAACATACAATTAAACTATCACTTTAGGTGGGTTCTATAAATTCGCTTTGTCATATGGCGAGGCTATTTTCGAGGACAATTTGTCTGTGAGTGAAGGAGCATAGCGGGCTATGCGACTGAACGAGCAGACGGATTGGACCGAAAAGAGACCGCAAGATGACAAATAGCAACCCATAAAAATAAATATTGTTTGCGGTGGGAATTTACAGAACCCACCTTTATTCTTTTCATTTACCAAAGCGAGGACAATCCTGCGGGAGCATCTACCTCATAATCCCAATCGTCATCCAATTCCGACCGTTTAGAAAGCGACGGATAACTACTGCTCGCATCACTTGTGCTAATATTTGTTCCTATCACACTTGCTGCTATGACGGTCTGGCCTTCTATGCCTATCCACTTCGTCTGTGGCTTTATATATGTCTTTCTCATAATTGTTTCCTCTTTTTATTGCGGTGACCTCGTGAAAGGCCACCGCTTGGTTATTGTTTACTTGAGAATGAACGCCTTGCCGTTGCTGATATAAATCTTACCCTTAGACAAGTCTCCATTGACTACCTTCTTGCCGTCGATGGTGTAAATATCAGCACTCTTGGCTGTCTCGTTCTTGGCGGAATCTACATTGTTGATGCCATTTGTCACGTCACCATATATGATACCAAGTTTTGCTTCACCTGTGTTCTCCGCTTTCAGATAAGCCTGGTTGGCAGAAATCTTTATGCCAGAAGTGCTTACCTTATAGAAGGCTACAGTGCCATTCTGATTTTGCAGTATGTAGGAACCCACAGGTGCCTCTGTTTCTTCCCATGCGCCATTGAGGCAACCGCTGACAGGGCTATCTTCCTTGGTAGTGCACTTGGTAGTGGCCTTAAACTCATACTTACCCTCTGTGGCATTAATAAGAACCGGAGTGTTGGCAGGAATATTTTCTTCCACCTCTTTAGCCACTGCATTAGCGCCCGAAGTATAGGTCAGAGTGTAAGCCTTAACGCCTTCTGGAATCTGTGCCTCATAAGGCAGCACCATGGTGGCAGCACCAGCATCGGTAACATTTAGTGTGTAAGTAGCAAGAGCGTAGTCTACTGTGAGTTGTGGAACTAAATCCGAAGAAGAGAAACTAACAGTTTCTGATTTGCTATTGGTAACATCCGTTGCCTCCTTGGTAAAGATTTGAGTCGAATTATTCTGATCTTTATCCTTTTGCAGGAGGATAGACCAATTGGCATAAGTCAAGTTCTTGATTGCATCAGTTACATCCACATTGTTAGTCCATTTGTCAGCCGTGGTATATTCTCCAAGAGCGTCACTTGTCATATCCGTGTTAGATTTACCCACTACTTCAAAAGAAGTTACAAGGTTTGACTCTACCATCGCTGCACTCACTTTATCTGCTTCCGTCTCATAAACGGTATTTTCCTCAAATGAAGGATAGGTATATATATTTACCTTTTTATCGCCTTTCAAACGTTTCGTAACAAGACGCAAGTTTGCTTTAGTCACCTCGTAATTAGATGCGACAACTTCTTTTGGAAGTTCAAACGACATCAATCCCAACATGCTTACATTATTCGTTGCATCTGATGTATTGGTATAAGTCTGCAATTCCATATATGTAGAAGATGCCTGATTTGTTTTGTTGTTATAACGAATCCATGTATCCGCAGTTGGACTTAACGTCTTAGACACAAAATCTTCCACCTCTTCATATTCTATTATCAGCATAGGCTTCAGGTCCGCTGCCTTGAATGTGAAGTTTACATTGCTATTCGTCACATCCTTCGCATCGCTGCTATATACCTTGATAGCAGTCGAGGTATTCTCGGCATTATTGACAAGCAGCAGGTTCACATTGCCGCTACCTATGGTCTTCACATAATCTGTGAGGTCTATTTCGTTCTGCCAGTCTCCTATCGTTGAAGAAGCACCAGCATCTGTCACAGCTTTATTGCTCGTTCCATTTAGTTTCTGTGTAGCCAAAGGCGTGTTGCTACGTGCAGCTGCAATGTTGTCTTTCTGAGAGTTATAGGTATCATCGTCGCTTACATCTGCACCAAGGGCATATATGGCCAAAGTGCCCTTAGCACGCTCAGTGGTGAGGCGAAGTGTTGCCGACTTAATAGTATATCCTGACTTGGATGGCACAGTGAAGGACATGAGTCCTACGAAGTCTTTTGTGATCGAACCATCTGTACGAGTGGTATACATCTCTAATGCATCCGCAGTAGCGTTGGTCTTGTCTCCATTGTCACTACGCAAACTTATATCGCTTTTTACATAGAGTGTTTCATTTACTGTGGTTTCCGCATCTTGTGCCAGAGCGGAGGCAGAAAACATGGTGAATGTAGCAC
>CAVKNF010000007.1:0-31544 GCA_963657415.1 bacterium
GCCTCGAGAGCATATTCATGGGTAAGGAAATCGAAGCGCTCGCCGTCCCAAAACTTAGGGCAAGCCTCCTGCAGTTTGTCGATGTATTTCTCCCTTTCAGTAGGATTCTTCGACATGGCATGGCGATATTTCGTGTTTACCTCCAGACCGCTGCGCTCCTCATTGAATATCTCTATGAAGCGCTCCCAACTGCCGAAGCAGAGCACGGAGTTGCTGTATGTCTTGGTATTGTTGGCAGCCTCAAAGACTGTCACATTAGGATTGGGAAAGGCATCATTGCTTGTGATATTCTTGTCATCTGCATGTCCGCAGAGGTTTTCGTTGTATCCAGGATACGAGAACCACATCTTGTTGGTCACATCCATAGTGCATCCCTTGTTGCGGTCGCCGATGATAACGCCGTTTTTAGCGATATAATCCCATGTAAATGGCATCAATGTCAGGCGTCGCTCCTCGGGAGTATCCTTCCAGTAACTATCTTTCATCAGTCCTACATCGCCAAACTTGCCATTGTTGATTAGTGTGGGGTCAGCTCCTCCGAAGAGTTCCTGCCAGCGGTAGCCGTCTACGGTCACCAGCACCACCTTCTGTTCGGCTCTCATCATGCCGGGGAGCATCATCAATGCAGCAAAGGCTGCCATCAAGGTCTTTTTCATTTTGTCGATACGGTTTTAGTTAGTTAATGTTTTCATGGCAGAGTACATATTCTTATATATATGCATCACCTGCGAGGGCAAAAGTAATGAGAAAAAGCTTGTTGTGCAAGAAAACGTGGCGTTTTGTTGCTTTACGCGAACAAATTGTAATAATAGCCCCAACGTGTGGCCTTGAATACTAACTATAGGAGGTACAGCGCCCTCGCTGTACCCACTGCAAGAGAGAGAAATATCAATTAAGAAAATCATACTGAATCGTGGGTACGGCGAGGGCGCCGTACCTCCTACTATACCATTCGCTTGCGTGCATGGTACGGCGAGGGCGCCGTACCTCCTAAAAAGTCCCGGTTGCTCAATTAGGAGAGCAACCGGGACTTTATTATTAATGTCGGTCTATAAAAAAGACGACTGCGATTAGTCAGCCAACTTAGCCACGATGAACTCACGGTTCAGGCGGGCGATGTTGGAGATAGACTCGTTCTTCGGACATACTGCCTCGCAAGCGCGGGTGTTGGTACAGTTACCGAAACCAAGTTCATCCATCTTCGCAATCATGTTTTTAGCGCGTTTAGCGGCTTCTGGACGACCCTGTGGGAGGAGAGCAAGCTGCGACACTTTCGACGAAACGAAGAGCATTGCAGAGCCATTTTTACAAGCTGCTACGCACGCACCGCAACCGATACATGTAGCGCAGTCCATAGCCTCGTCAGCCACTTCCTTAGGAATGAGGATGGCGTTGGCGTCCTGAGCCTGACCAGTGCGGATGGTGTTGTAGCCACCTGCCTGCATAATCTTGTCGAATGCCTGACGGTCTACCATACAGTCCTTGATGACTGGGAAACCTGCCGAGCGCCAAGGCTCCACAGTGATAACGTCGCCGTCATTAAACTTGCGCATGTAGAGCTGGCAAGTGGTAGCGCCGCGCTCGGTCTTGCCGTGTGGTGTACCGTTGATATAGAGCGAGCACATACCGCAGATGCCCTCACGGCAGTCGTGGTCGAATACGAATGGTTCGCTGCCTTCGTTGATCAGTTCCTCGTTGAGGATGTCAAGCATCTCGAGAAATGAAGTGTCATCAGGGATATTCTTCATCTCGTGTGTATCGAAGTGACCCTTGTCCTTAGGACCGTTCTGCTTCCAATACCTTATTGTAAAACTAATATTCTTAGCCATGTTTGTCTTTTTTAAGGGTTAGTTCTTATAGTTACGGGTCTGAACCTTGATGATCTCATACTCGAGAGGCTCCTTGTTGAGCACAGGTGCTGTCTCGTCGTTGTTCTGGTACTCCCAGCAACCTACGTAGAAGAAGTTCTCGTCATCACGCTTAGCCTCGCCTTCCTCTGTCTGGTGCTCCTCACGGAAGTGACCGCCACAAGACTCCTCACGGTGGAGAGCGTCGTAAGCGATAAGTTCACCCATAACGATGAAGTCGCGGAGGTGGATAGCCTTGTCGAGTTCGACATTCAAGCCCTCGCGTGTGCCAGGCACGAAGAGGTTCTCATTGAACTCCTTGCGGATGCCCTTGAGCAACTTAAGACCTTCCTCAAGACCTTCCTTGGTACGTCCCATACCAACGTGCTCCCACATGATGTGGCCGAGCTCCTTGTGGATAGAGTCTACAGAACGCTTACCCTTGATATTGAGCAGACGGTCGAGTTCTGAGTCTACCTTCTTCTCAGCCTCTGCAAACTCAGGCATATCTACTGAGAGACGTGGCCAGATAGCCTGGTCTGCCAAGTAGTTCTGGATGGTGTAAGGCAATACGAAGTAACCGTCAGCCAATCCCTGCATAAGGGCAGAAGCACCCAGACGGTTAGCACCGTGGTCGGAGAAGTTGCACTCACCGATAGCAAACAGACCTGGGATAGTGGTCTGGAGCTCATAGTCTACCCAGATACCACCCATTGTGTAGTGGATAGCAGGGAAGATCATCATCGGCTTGTAGTAGTCTACGCCGTCCTGGCTCTTCACAAACTCACCTGGGTTAACGTCGGTAATCTCCTCATACATATCGAAGAGGTTGCCGTAGCGCTGGCGGATCTCGTCGATGCCGAGGCGCTGTATAGACTCAGAGAAGTCGAGGAACACAGCCAGACCGGTGTTGTTCACGCCGAAGCCCTTGTCGCAACGCTCCTTGGCAGCACGTGAAGCAACGTCACGTGGCACGAGGTTACCGAATGCTGGATAGCGGCGCTCCAGATAGTAGTCGCGGTCCTGCTCAGGAATATCCCATCCATTGATCTCTCCAGCCTGCAGTTTCTTTGCGTCCTCAATCTTCTTTGGCACCCAGATACGGCCATCGTTACGCAGAGACTCAGACATAAGGGTCAGCTTCGACTGGTTGTCGCCGTGTACAGGGATACATGTTGGGTGAATCTGTACGTAAGAAGGGTTAGCAAACATAGCTCCCTTGCGGTAGCACTGGATGGCAGCTGTACAGTTACAACCCATAGCGTTGGTAGAGAGGAAGTATGTGTTACCGTAACCACCGGTAGCGATTACCACTGCATTTGCAGAGAAGCGCTCCAACTTGCCAGTCACGAGGTTCTTTGCGATGATACCGCGAGCACGTCCCTCCACGAGCACTACATCTTCCATTTCATAACGTGTGTAGAGCTTCACCTTGCCTGCATGTACCTGGCAAGAGAGTGAAGAGTAAGCGCCGAGCAGCAGCTGCTGACCTGTCTGACCCTTTGCATAGAATGTACGTGACACCTGAGCACCACCGAATGAACGGTTGGCAAGCATACCGCCGTATTCACGAGCGAAAGGTACGCCCTGAGCCACACACTGGTCGATGATGTTGTTTGACACCTCAGCAAGACGGTATACGTTAGCCTCGCGTGCACGGTAGTCACCACCCTTTACTGTATCATAGAACAGGCGGTAAACGGAGTCACCGTCATTCTGATAGTTCTTTGCTGCATTGATACCACCCTGAGCTGCGATAGAGTGAGCGCGGCGAGGAGAGTCCTGGATGCAGAAGTTGAGCACATTGAAGCCCATCTCACCGAGTGAAGATGCTGCGCTGGCACCTGCCAGACCTGTTCCCACTACGATGATGTCGAGCTTGAGTTTATTCTTTGGGTTTACCAGTCGCTGATGAGCCTTATATTCTGTCCACTTGTCAGCTACAGGTCCTTCCGGTATTCTTGAATTCAATTCTTTAGCCATGATGTTTCTTTGTTATCTGTTAGACATTAACGTGCACAGCAAGAACCGCAAGCCTCGGCTGCGTTCTTGCAGCAATCACCCACACATTCACCACCGACAATGCCAAGAGCGTAGGCAATGACAACTGCGGCAAAACCGAGCATGAGCAGAGTCACATAAACAATGCCGATGACCTTCCAGCGTGTAAACCACACCTTACCGTTGACACCGAGAGTCTGGAATGCGCTCCAGAAACCGTGTGTGAGGTGATACCAGATAGCCACGAGCCACACGATGTAGATGACTACATAGACTGGGCAGCTGAATGTGTACTGGATCCAGTGTGCGCCGTCAGCAGCAAGCGACAGGTCGCCGATACCTGTAAGTTCGGCAAACATCATCTTCGCCCAGAAATTGTAGAGGTGCAGAACGATACCCACCAGTGCCACGATACCGAGCACGAGCATGTTCTGTGATGCCCACTCCACCTTTGCAGGCTTTACGGTGACGTCATAACGGCTTGCGCCACGTGCCTTGCGATTCTGGATAGTCAGAATGAAAGCATACAGGATGTGAATCACTGCCAGGGCAGCCAATCCAGCTGTTGCAACAACAGCATACCAGTTGGCACCCAGAAGTTCACAAATCGTGTTGTAAGCCTTTCCGGAGAACAAGGCAACAACATTCATTGACATGTGGAATGTCAAGAACAGAATAAGCGCAATACCAGTTACTGACATCACGACTTTTCTGCCGATAGAAGAGTTAGTTAACCACATAAATGATTTGAAATTAAGTATTTAAATGTTTATAAAGATTTTGTCCAACAGGAAAAGGATACACTTCATCAGGGCACACGTACCCTATATAACGTCAGTGCGCGCGTGAGCACTGCCATTATTAAAGTAGTGCAAAAATACGATTATTTGACGACAAACAAAAATTTTTAGACGCAAATCGGATTTTTCTTTTTACTTTTGTGGACAGAAAGGCGGTGCGAGTAATACCGCGAAACAGATTTTGCATTATGATTCTTGATTATGATGTCGTCGTAGTGGGTGGCGGACACGCCGGCTGCGAGGCTGCTGTGGCCTCTGCCAAGATAGGCGCCAAGACTTGCCTCGTCACTATGGACATGAACAAAATTGCACAGATGTCATGCAATCCTGCCGTGGGCGGCATTGCAAAGGGACAGATAGTAAGGGAGATTGACGCTTTAGGTGGCCTGATGGGTATCGTCACCGACGCTACTGCCATACAGTTTCGTATGCTCAACATGGGCAAGGGACCTGCCGTATGGAGTCCGCGCGCACAGTGCGACCGGGGCAGGTTCATATGGAAGTGGCGCGAGATACTCGACCATACCGACAATCTCGACATCTGGCAGGACCAGGCTGACGAATTGCTTGTCGACGACAAGAAGACCGTCTGTGGAGTGAAGACCATATGGGGCGTGGAGTTTCATGCCCGATGTGTGGTGGTCACCGCTGGCACATTCCTTAATGGCATGATGCACATCGGCAGAAAGATGGTGGCGGGCGGACGTTGTGCCGAACCTGCTGTCACGGGATTCACCGAGTCTATCACCCGCCACGGCATAGAGTCTTATCGCATGAAGACAGGCACGCCTGTGAGAATAGACCGCCGCTCTGTGCATTTCGAGGATGCGGCTCCGCAGGAGGGCGAACGCTCTTTCCATCAGTTCAGTTATTTTGGAGAGGAAAGAAAACTACTGCAGTTGCCTTGTTGGACATTTAATACTAATAAGGAGTGTCACGACATCCTGCGCAGCGGTCTTGCTGACTCTCCTCTTTTTAATGGACAGATACAGAGCATAGGTCCGCGCTACTGCCCTTCCATAGAGACAAAACTCGTCACCTTCGCAGACAAGGAGCAGCACCCGCTGTTTCTCGAACCCGAAGGCACTGACACAAATGAGATGTATCTTAACGGTTTTTCTTCAAGCATGCCGATGGAGATACAACTCGAGGCTCTCAGAAAGATTCCCGCTCTGAGGGATGTTCGCGTATACCGTCCAGGATATGCCATTGAGTACGATTACTTCGACCCTACCCAACTCAACCACTCGCTTGAGTCTAAAATCATACCAGGGCTCTTTTTCGCCGGACAGGTAAACGGAACTACCGGTTATGAAGAGGCAGGCGGCCAGGGATTGATTGCCGGAATAAACGCGGCAAGAAAGTGCGCTGGCAGCGAACCGCTGGTATTGAACCGAGACGAGGCTTACATCGGCGTGCTCATCGACGACCTCGTCACCAAGGGCGTGGACGAACCGTACAGAATGTTTACCTCAAGGGCAGAATACCGCATACTTTTGCGTCAGGACAATGCAGACGCACGACTCACGGAAATAGGCTACAATTTGGGCGTTGCCTCTACTGAACGCTTCAACTGGTGGAAAGAGAAGAAGGATAACGTGGAACACCTGCTACAGTTCTGCAACAGCATAACGATAAAACCAAAGGAAATAAATCCATTCCTTGAGAATACTGACACCGCCCCACTCCGCTTCGGCACAAAACTCAGCGAACTTATCGCGCGTCCGCAACTCAATATAAATATGTTGTCGGAGGCTATTCCCGCATTAAAGGAGGAAATCAGCAAACTCCCCAATAGAAACTGCGAAATATCCGAGTCCACGGAGATAGCCATAAAATATAAAGGTTATATAGAGCGCGAAAAGGTGATAGCGGAGAAAATGCACCGCCTGGAAAATATCAACATAGAGAATCGCTTCGATTACGCACAACTGCACGAAATCTCCACCGAGGGACGACAGAAACTTCAGCGCATAAATCCGAAAACTCTCGCACAAGCAAGCCGCATACCGGGAGTTTCTCCGAGCGACATAAACGTTTTGCTCGTTCTGCTCAACAGATAAAACCGCACAAACAAAACAAGGAAACAACAAGACCCAAGGATAACAGACAAGGATGCCTATATCATGTTTCACGTGAAACAAATTAACTAAGTTAGACGATGAAATCGACTGGGTTCTAAGATAATAAGACAATATAATAAAAACAAAACAATACATCATGAACAATCCAACATTACTCGAGAATCTGCGTTGCATACCAGATTTCCCAATCAAAGGAATCCAATTCCAAGACGTCACCACCCTATTCAAAAGTGCCGAGTGCCTAAAGATAATGCGCGACGAAATCGTGGACATCTACAAGGATAAAGGCATCACGAAGATTGTAGGAATAGAAAGCCGCGGTTTTGTGATGAGTTCTGCCATCGCTACCGAACTGAATGCCGGTATCGCGCTGTGTAGAAAACCGGGCAAGCTTCCCGCAGAAACCATCCAGCAGTCTTATAAGAAGGAATATGGCGAAGACACCATAGAAATACACAAAGACTCTATCACCGAGGACGACGTGGTGCTCATTCACGACGATTTGCTCGCTACGGGCGGTTCTATGCGTGCCGCTTACGACCTTGTGAAGAAGTTTCATCCGAAGAAGATATATATCAACTTCATCATCGAACTCACCATCGAGGGACTCCACGGCAGAGAGCAATTTGACAAGGACACCGAGATTACCGCACTCATAAAGATCTAAAAGGGATATAACTGTTAGGCTGCTGTTGCGCTCTTAAAGGCGATAATTGCGCTTTAAAAGGGGAAAGTTGCGCCCTGGTAACAATTCAGCAATAGTATAACAAGCAACCTATTGGTTAATATACAAGCAACCTATTGGTAACTATAGGAGGTACAGCGCCCTCGCTGTATCAATCACAAGTGAGCAATAGTAATCATAGTAGGTGCTGCGTCCTCGCTGCACCCATCACAAACAATACCAATTGATAAATCCCTGACCTATGGTACGGCGAGGGCGCCGTACCTCCTAAGGGCACAAACAAAGCCTGCATGCAAGAAATCCCTTTGTAGAAACGCCCTTAAGTGGCTCTACAAAGGGATTTTAAGAATAGACGATAAACGTTTCACGTGAAACAAACAATAAGCACACATACATGAAGAAAGAGGAGAACGAGCAGAGATTAGCGAGACTTAAGGCGATTGTTCTTAGTCTGCCTGACAAGCCGGGCAGTTACCAGTTTTATGACGACAAGGGCGTTATAATATATGTAGGCAAAGCCAAGAACTTAAAGAATCGCGTGTCGTCCTATTTTCATAAGGAGGTGGACAGATACAAGACCAAGGTGCTTGTCAGCAAGATACACAATATCACATATACCGTGGTCAACACCGAGGAAGATGCCCTTCTGCTCGAAAACTCCCTCATAAAGCAGTTTAACCCCAAATATAACATTCTCCTCAAGGACGGCAAGACTTACCCCAGTATCTGCATCAGCAATGAATATCTGCCTCGCATATTCAAGACCAGACGCACCGATAAGCGCATGGGTCAGTTTTATGGTCCTTATAGCCACGTCGGCACCATGTACTCCCTACTCGACCTCATCAACAAGATGTACTTCCCACGTCGATGCCACATGCCCATCACGGCCGAAGGCATAGACAAGGAGAAATACAAAGTG
The DNA here is from genome assembly GCA_963657415.1 of bacterium. Taxonomy (GTDB): domain Bacteria; phylum Bacteroidota; class Bacteroidia; order Bacteroidales; family Bacteroidaceae; genus Prevotella. The sequence continues at coordinate 8,340 of CAVKNF010000007.1, forward strand.
TGTCTGGAATATCACATCAAGAACTGCAAGGCTCCCTGCGTCGGCAAGCAGTCTGTAGAGGAATACAGGGAGAATATAGACCAGGCAAGGGAGATATTAAAGGGCAACACCTCACGACTGTGCCGTAAAATCTACGACGATATGCTTCAGAAGGCTTCAGAACTAAAGTTTGAGGAAGCCGAGGAACTCAAGAAGCGTTACCTCCTTTTGGAGTCCTACGTGGCAAAAAGCGGTGTCGTGAGCCACACCATCACCGACGTGGATGTCTTCTCTATCGTGTCCGACGACACCCACAGCACAGTCTTCATCAACTACATGCACGTCATGGAGGGCATGGTAAACCACAGTTTTACGTTTGAATACAAGCGTCGCCTCGACGAGACAGACGAGGAACTCCTTTTGGCTGCCATTCCCGAGACTCGGGAGCGCTTTGAGAGCCATTCCAAGGAGATTATAGTGCCCTTTGAGATAGACTGGAAGATGCCAGACGGCGCGCAGTTCTTTGTTCCCCAACGGGGTGACAAGAAGCACCTTCTCGAACTCTCCGAGATGAATGGCAAGCAGTATAAATTCGATCGCCTGAAGCAAGCGGAAAAACTTAATCCTGAGCAAAAGCAGACCCGCCTGATGAAGGAACTGCAGCAGAAACTTGGCCTCTCGAAGTTGCCTTACCAGATAGAATGCTTTGACAACTCCAACATTTCTGGCACTGACGCCGTGGCTGGATGCGTGGTCTTCAAGGGTATGAAACCATCCAAGAAAGACTACCGTAAATACAACATAAAGACCGTCTGCGGACCTGATGACTATGCCTCTATGCAGGAGGTCGTCTATCGTCACTACAAGCGCATGAAGGAAGAGAACAGTCCCCTGCCCGACCTTATCATCACCGATGGCGGAGCAGGTCAGATGGGCGTCGTCAGAGAGGTTGTGGAAGACCAACTGCAACTCCACATCCCCATCGCCGGACTCGCCAAAGACGACCGCCACCGCACCAATGAACTCCTCTTCGGATTCCCTCCTCAGACCATCGCTCTAAAGACCGGATCCGAACTCTTCCACGTCCTCTCGCAGATACAGGACGAGGTGCACCGCTATGCCATCACCTTCCACCGCGACAAGCGCTCTAAGAGCGCCCTCCACTCAGCCCTCGACGACATAAAGGGCATAGGACCTAAGACCAAGGAACTCCTCATAAAGAAACTGAAGACAGTAAAGAAGATACAGTCGTCTGATATACAGACACTTGCTTCCTTTATAGGTGATTCAAAAGCCGAAACTATATACAATTATTTCCATGCCGAGGAGGAAGATATGAAATAAATATACTATCTTTGTAAAAGATATGAGAACAGTAGTGCAGCGTGTTAAGCACGCAAGCGTGACCATCGACGGACAAGTCAAATCGAGCATCAATGCAGGCCTCTTGGTATTGCTCGGCATCGGCGAAAGCGACACGCAAGAAGACATCGACTACCTGGTGAAAAAGCTCGTCAACATGCGCATCTTTGACGACGAAAACGGGGTGATGAACCGCTCCGTAATGGACATTCAGGGCGACATGATGGTAGTTAGCCAGTTCACCCTCATGGCATCCACCAAGAAGGGCAACCGTCCGAGCTATATACGTGCTGCAGGACACGACATCTCCATTCCACTCTATCATGACTTCATCCACACGGCAGAAGCCTCTCTGGGCAAGGAAATCGCCACCGGAGAGTTTGGTGCTGACATGAAGGTAGACCTCCTCAACGACGGTCCCGTAACGATAATAATGGATTCTAAGCAGAAAGATCTATGAACAATATGAACAAATACGAAGAAGCTTTAAGCAAGTACAACCTGAACATCAGTGATGCCGAAGTACAGTCGGCAGTGAAAGAAATTATCGCCAACAAAGTGCCTGAAAACGACACGGCAGAAGTAAAGAAATTCCTCATGGGAAGCATCGAGTTGACCACGCTCCACACCACCGACTCGGAGACAAGTGTGATGAAGTTTACAGAGCGCGTCAATGACTTCGACTCCGCCTACCCTGACCTACCCCACGTGGCCACCATCTGCGTCTTCCCATGCTTTGCCAAGACCGTGGCAGAGACCCTTGAGATCGACGGCGTAGAGATAGCCTGCGTGTCAGGCTCATTCCCTTCCTCTCAGGCTCTCATAGAGGTGAAGGTAGCCGAGACTGCACTTGCAGTGAAAGACGGCGCCACAGAGATCGACATCGTGATGCCTGTGGGCAAATTCCTCGATGGCGACTATGAGGGAATGTGCGAGGACATACAGGAACTTAAGAATACATGTGGCAACGACGTAGCCATGAAGGTTATCCTCGAGACTGGCTGCCTGAAGAGCACTGCCGACATCAAGAAAGCTTCCCTACTCTCCATGTATGCCGGTGCCGACTACATCAAGACCTCTACAGGAAAGGAGAAAATCAGCGCCACACCTGAGGCTGCTTACGTGATGTGCCAGGCTATCAAGGAATACTATGATGAGACGGGCATACAGATAGGTTTTAAGCCCGCTGGCGGCATCAACACCGTCATGGACGCCATCACCTACTACACCATCGTCAAGGAGGTTCTGGGCAAAGAATGGCTCACCAATAAGTGGTTCCGCCTGGGCACCAGCCGCCTCGCTAACGTCCTGCTTAGCGAACTGACAGGCGAGGAGACAAAGTTCTTCTAAGTCAACTATTTTAGCAATACAACTGCCCTAAAAGGGCTGGTACAAATAGCCCAGGGTATATCGCCCTGGGTTTATTTTATATATTTATCTTGCACTCAGAAAGGGCACTTTACCAAGGGATGGTAATCATAGTAGGCGAAGCGTCCTCGCTGCACCCATTAATTAATGTCATGGTTCAGGGAAGAAATATAACCTAAAGACTAAATACTCTTATATAAAACATAAAATACACTCAGTCCTTCTAAAAATTTCATATAACCAGGACTGCAGTACCAGGTAGGTGGTACTGCAGTCCTGGTTAACTGATACGACAGTACATACTGACTGGTACAGCACCCGCAACTAAGTTCTATTTATTCCGTTAGAAAGTTCTTGCGGCAACATAGTCTACATAAGCCTTAAGAGACTCGGCTATGTCGGCTTTTTTCACTTCGTTTTCTATAAAAGCCAATGCCTTGTCACGATATTCCAGCATTGTCTTCTGAGCATACTCTATACCACCGTTCTGCTTGGTAAACTCCACAAGGCGTGCTATCTCTTCCTTATTCACATCTCGGTCTTTCACCTTGTAAGCAAGGTCTATATACTCTTGATTATTAGTGAAATTAAGCGCATAGAGCACAGGCAGCGTGAGTTTTCCCTCAGCCATGTCATTTCCAGTAGGCTTTCCTATCTGGGCTTCATCATAATAATCGAAGATGTCATCCCTAATCTGAAATGCTATACCGAGATCCTGACCAAACTGTCGTGCTTTTTCCACCAACTCCTCTCCCACGCCACTGCTAATCGCGCCAGTAGCGGCACAGGCTTCAAAGAGGGCTGCCGTCTTCTGCTTTATAACCTTATAATAGACCTCTTCGGAGAGGTTGTGATTGTCAATATTCGACAGTTGCAAGAGTTCGCCGTTGCTCAGCGTCATACCCAATTTTGCGAGATAATCCACTATGCGATGATTACGCGTCTGCGAGATTTTCAGCAATGCCGTGGAGAGGATAAAGTCGCCCACGAGCACCGACACGCGATTGTCATAAAGACTATTCACCGAAGCCTGACCCCTGCGCTCCTCACTTTCGTCAACCACATCGTCATGCACGAGCGATGCAGTGTGGAGGAGTTCCAGACCCACGGCAGCATATTGCGACTCTTGGTTTACCTCACCAAAAGCCTTGGCTATCAGCATGATGAGCATCGGACGCATACGCTTGCCAGCACGCTGACGTATGTAACCCAACACCTGGTCGAGAAGGCTGTCGCCAAAGGTGAGTGAAGAACTGAAGAGTTGTGAGAATTCCTCCAACTCCTGTGTAATCGGTCTTTTAATTATTGATAGATAGTCCATACGTCGCGTAATATAGACTACAAAATTACTCAAATTACGTGTAATTATGGCAGTTTTTTTGTAATTTTACCAAGATTAAAGATTGTATTTATGAATAAAATGTTTCTTATTGACGCATACGCGATTATCTACAGATCGTATTATGCTTTCATAAAAAATCCACGCATAAATTCCAAAGGTCTCAACACCTCCGCCATAGTAGGATTCATGAACACCATCAACGAGGTGCTGACAAAGGAAAAACCAACATACATCGCCGTGGCTTTCGACCGCGGAAAGACATTCCGCAACGAGGCTTTTCCTGAATATAAAGCGCAGCGCGAAGCCACTCCGGAAGACATAAAAATCGCCGTACCTATTATAAAAGACCTCATGGCAGCCATGAATATCTGCTGCATAGAGGCAGAAGGATTTGAGGCTGACGACATCATCGGTACTCTTGCGCTAAAGGCTGGTTCACAAGGCATTGAGACCTACATGCTGACTCCCGACAAGGACTATGGTCAACTTGTGGGCGGTAATGTCTACATCTATCGCCCACGCCACGGTGGCGGATATGAGACTCTCGACGAAAAGGCAGTCTGCGAAAAGTATGGCATCACTACCCCACTCCAGGTCATCGACATCCTGGCTCTCATGGGCGACTCCGCCGACAACTTCCCCGGCTGTCCGGGCATAGGTCCGAAGACCGCCACCCAACTCATCAACCAGTTTGGATCTGTGGAGGAGTTGCTCACGCACACCGCGCAACTCAAGGGCAAGATGAAGGAAAAAGTGGAGACGGCAACGGATGACATAAAGATGTCGAAATTTCTCGCCACCATCCGCACCGATGTTCCAGTAGACCTCGACTTGGAAAAATTCAAGACCAAGGAGGCTGACGAGGAGAAACTCACTCCCCTACTCAGCGAACTCGAGTTTAAGACGCTCGCAAGTAAGATTGTTAAGAAACCTACGGCAAAGCAAAAGAAAGTTAATTCCCAACCCGATTTATTCGGCTTCTTTCAAGACGAGAATGCAGAAGAAGAGAAAAACGACCGTTTTAAGACATTAGATTCCGCCTCTCACGAATATCAACTTATTGAAGATGAGAGCAAGATGAGAGATATTTGTGACTTTCTTTTGACATTTGAAAAACTCGTTTTAGACACGGAGACCACTTCCATCAATGCTATTGACGCAAAACTTGTGGGAATGAGTTTCTGTGTGGAGGAATCTAAGGCTTTTTATGTGGCAGTGCCGGAAGAAGAGGGCAAGGCGCAAAATGTAGTTGAGATTTTCCGACCATTACTCGAGAACAAGGAAATACTGAAGATAGGACAAAATATAAAATATGACATTCAGGTGCTGCGCAATTATGGAGTGACAGTGGAGGGCGAACTCTTCGACACCATGATAGCCCACTATCTCATCAATCCCGATCTGCAACATGGCATGGACTACATGGCGGAGACCATGCTCGACTATCGCACCATCCACATCGAGGAACTCATCGGTCCGGCGGGCAAACAACAGAAGTCAATGCGCGACCTGTCCCCTACCCTCGTCTATGAATATGCTTGCGAGGATGCCGACGTGACGATGAGACTCTACAACATCCTCCATCGTCAGATTGAGGACAATGGCATGCATCAACTCAGTCATGACATAGAGATGCCGCTCATACGAGTGCTTGCAGACATGGAGTATAACGGAGTGTTGCTCGACACAGACGCTCTGCACGACACGTCAAATGTTTTCACTGAGCGGATGAACTCTATAGAGCATGAGATATATGAGTTGGCAGGTCATTCATTCAATATATCTTCTCCCCGACAGGTAGGTGAAGTGCTGTTTGGAGAGATGCACATCGTGGACAAACCGAAGAAGACCAAGACGGGACAATATGTCACCAGCGAGGAGGAATTGCAGAAGCACGCTTCGAAACATGAGATAATACGAAAGATATTGGATTATAGAGGTTTGAAGAAACTTATCGGCACTTATGTCGACGCCCTACCCCAACTCATCAATCCTCACACCGGGCACATCCACACATCATTCAATCAAGCCGTCACTGCTACAGGACGTCTGTCGTCGAGCAATCCTAATCTGCAAAACATTCCCGTGCGTGGTGAAGACGGCAAGGAGATACGCAAGTGCTTCATACCAGAAGACGGATGTCGCTTTTTTTCAGCAGACTATTCGCAGATCGAACTGCGTGTCATGGCTCATCTCTCCGAGGACGAGAACATGATTCACGCCTTTGAAAACGGACTCGATATCCATGCCTCCACCGCCGCAAAGGTCTATAAGAAGGACATCAGCGAGGTGACACGCGACGAGCGCACAAAAGCCAAGCGCGCCAATTTCGGCATCATCTACGGCATCACCACATGGGGGCTTGCCGAGCGACTGCTCATAGACCGCAGCGAGGCAAAGGCACTCATGGAGGGATATTTCGAGACTTTCCCACGCGTAAAGGATTATATGGAGCGCGCGAAAGAGGAAGTGCGCCAAAAAGGTTATGCGGAGACATTCTTCCACCGCCGCCGCTATCTGCCCGACATCAATTCTGCCAACGCCACAGTGAGAGGTTTTGCCGAGCGCAATGCTATCAACGCTCCCATACAGGGTTCGGCTGCCGACATCATCAAACTCGCTATGGTGCGGATTTTCAATAGGTTCAGGGATGAAGGCATACGCTCAAAGATGATACTCCAGGTGCACGACGAACTCAACTTCTCCGTCTATCCTGACGAAGAGGAAAAGGTGGAGCGCATCGTCATGGAGGAAATGCAGGGAGCCTATGCCTTGCGCGTGCCTCTGATAGCCGACTCGGGATGGGGCGACAACTGGCTCGAAGCGCATTGACCCCCTACCCTATTTCCGTTATTCAGAATAAATAAGTAACTTTGCACCTGCAACAAATTTATACAACGAAAAGACATAACTTACAAATATGGCATTGAAATGTGGTATTGTGGGTCTGCCTAACGTGGGCAAGTCCACCTTATTTAACTGTCTGTCGAGCGCCAAGGCTCAGGCAGCCAACTTCCCCTTTTGTACTATCGAACCTAACGTCGGCGTCATCACAGTGCCCGACGAGCGACTCACCAAACTTGCCGAACTGGTGCATCCTGGACGCATCGTGCCAGCGACATGCGAGATTGTCGACATCGCCGGACTGGTGAAGGGTGCAAGCAAGGGCGAAGGTCTTGGCAACAAGTTTCTCGGAAACATACGCGAGACTGATGCCATCATCCACGTGCTGAGATGCTTTGAAGACGAGAATATCACACATGTAGACGGCTCAATAGACCCTATACGCGACAAGGAGATAATAGACACCGAACTGCAACTCAAGGACTTGGAAACCATAGAGTCACGCCTTGCCAAGACTCAGAAGGTGGCATCCACTGGCAACAAGGACGCAAAGGTGGAGGCAAAGGTCATGGAGGCATATCAGGAGGTGCTCCTTCAGGGCAAGAATGCACGCACCGTGAGTTTCGACTCCAAGGAGGAACAGGATGCAGCACGCAACCTCTTCCTGCTGACAAGCAAGCCGGTGCTCTATGTCTGCAATGTGGACGAGACTTCTGCCAAGGACGGCAACAAGTGGACCAAGCAGGTGGAAGAACTCGCTAAGGAGGAAGGCGCAGAGAGCATGATAGTGGCTGCCAAGACCGAGGAAGACATCGCCGAACTGGAGAGTTATGAGGACAAGCAACTCTTCCTCGAGGAGTTGGGGCTGGAGGAAAGCGGTGTCAACCGTCTGATTAAGAAGGCTTACTCGCTGCTCAACCTCGAGACTTTCATCACTGCAGGCGAAATGGAGGTGAAGGCATGGACATATCACAAGGGATGGAAGGCGCCACAGTGTGCCGGAGTAATCCACACCGACTTCGAGAAAGGTTTTATCCGCGCAGAGGTCATCAAGTATGACGACTACATCAAATATGGCAGCGAGTCTGCCGTACGCGAGGCTGGCAAACTCGGCATCGAGGGCAAGGAATACATCGTGCAGGACGGCGACATCATGCACTTCAGATTTAATGTATAATGGGTAATGTATAATGTACAATTTATAATGTACAATTGTATAATTGCATAGAAATGGAGTAGGGGTATGTTAGACCTTCTTAATTACATCATATGGAATCCCGACACGACAGCATTCTCATTGGGATTTCTCACCATAAGGTGGTATTCACTGTGCTGGCTATTGGGACTTGTGGGTGCATATTTCATGGTGCAGTGGCTCTATAAAGACCAGAAGATAGAGGGAGAGAAGTTTGAACCGCTCTTCATCTACTGCTTCATAGGCATACTCGTGGGAGCACGTCTCGGTCACTGCATATTCTATCAGCCCGACTATTTCCTCACCTCTGGCAAGCACATCATAGAGATGTTCCTGCCCATACACTTCCGACCTGAAGGCGGTTGGGCATTTACTGGTTATGAAGGACTTGCATCGCATGGAGGTACCATCGGACTCATGGCGGCACTTTGGCTCTATAGCCGCAAGACAGGAGTGAAATTGTGGACCGTGCTCGACAATATTGCCATAGCCACGCCTATCACTGCCTGCTTCATCAGACTTGGCAACCTCATGAACTCCGAGATAATAGGCAAGGCCACCGATGTGCCTTGGGCATTCATATTCGAGAGGGTAGACATGATGCCACGTCACCCTGGACAACTCTACGAAGCCATAGCATACTTCTGTTTCTTCTTCGTGGGAATGTATTTCTACAGGAAGCGCAAAGTGCAGACGGGTAGGGGATTCTACTTCGGACTGTGCCTGACACTCATATTCACATTCCGATTCTTCATCGAATACACCAAGGACATACAGGTGAGTTTCGAGTCGGGCATGCTCTTCAATATGGGTCAGATACTCAGCATACCGTTTATAATAATAGGTATATACTGTATGCGTAGGGCAAAAAAGTAAGAACGAATGTTAAGAACATGTTAATAAAGCCACGGGCAGTTAAACTGTCTGTGGCTTTTTGCTATCTAAAGGGGTGAAGTATTTTTGATAAAAGAGAAAAAGCGAAAACAAAGAATCAAGACATGAGAGAGAAAATCATTGCTTCGGGATTACTTCTTATGCTGTCGACCCCTTTCTATGCCCAGACACAATGGACGCTGAAAGAATGCATCAGCTATGCACTCGAGCACAACATCAAGTTGCAGAAGAACAAACTGCAGAAAGAGACCTCGACAGAAACTACCAAGCAGTCACGAGCTCAGCTGTTGCCTTCAGTCAGTTTCTCTACAGGCCACAACCTCAGTTATAGACCTTTTCCTGAAGGCGGTGGCACTACCGTAACCAACGGATATGTGGACTCTAAGGTGAACAAGACTTCCTACAACGGCAACTATAATGTAGGAGCCAACTGGACGGTGTGGAACGGCAACAAGAACACCAACACCATCAAGCAAAACGAGATAGCCGAGCAACAGGCTGACCTCACCACACAGACTACTGCCAACAGCATACAGGAGCAGATTACCCAACTCTATGTGCAGATTCTTTATAACACCGAGTCTATAAAGGTATATGAGCAGGTGCTCGAGATAGGCAAAGCCAATGTGAAGCGCGGACAGGAGATGTATAACACCGGAACCATGTCAAAGGCAGAGGTGGCACAACTCGAGTCGCAGGCTGCCACAGATGAATACAACCTGGTGAACGCCAAGGGACAAGTGGCACGCTATAAGTTGCAACTCAAGCAATTATTGGAACTTACCGACAGCAATGACTTCGACATCGTCATTCCTGAGGCAAGTGATGACGCTGCACTGGCTGCCGTGCCTTCGATGGCAGACATCTATGGCAATGCCCTCGTCACACGTCCTGAGATAAAGAATGCTCAACTCGGCATAGAGTCAAGCAAACTGCAGGAGAAGATAGCACGCGCAGGATATATGCCGACAATAGGCATCAACGGTTCGGTAGGCGCTTCCACCACATCAGTATCCAACAACAGTTGGACAAAGCAGATGAAGAGCAACCTCACGGGAGGACTTGGAGTAAACCTCAGCATCCCTCTCTATGACCAGCGCTCCACGAAGACCAGCATCCGCAAGGCAAAGATACAGCAGCAGGAGATGCAACTCGAACTGCAGGATAAGCAGAAGGAACTCTGGAGCACCATAGAGGGCTATTGGCTCGACGCCAACACCAATCAGGCTCGATTCAAGTCGGCACAGGTGAGCACAGAGAGTGCCAAGGAGAGTTACGAACTCGTGAGCGAGCAGTTTAAGGAGGGTCTGAAGAACATCCAGGAACTCACCACAGGCAAGACCACTCTCCTCAATGCCGAGCAGAGCCGTCTCGAAAGCAAATACACTACCATCCTGAGCATGCAGATGCTCAACTTCTATAATGGCGGCGACATAGACATCTAAAGCCCCAAAGAGAACATCCATTCACAAAGAAAAGAAACAAATCCATATATGAAAAAGACAGTGAGCACAGGGCTTGCCATTATCGCCCTCACACTTATGACAGCATGCAGCAGCGAGCAGAATGTGTCTTATTCTACCGCTAAAGTGTCAAAGCAGAACATCTCGACAAGTATCACCGCTACAGGTACCATCGAACCAGTGACAAAGGTCGAGGTGGGTACTCAGGTATCTGGTATCATCGACAAGATATATGTAGACTATAACTCTGTGGTGAAGAAGGGACAGGTCATTGCCGAACTCGACAAGACAAACCTCGTGTCGGAACTCAACTCTGCACAGAGCAACCTTGCCAACGCTCAGAGCAACCTCACTTATCAGAAGGCTAACTACAGCCGCTACAAGAGTCTCTACGAGAAGGGACTCATAGCAGCCAATGACTTTGAGAATGCACGCCTTTCTTATGAGCAGGCTGTGCAGCAGGTGAAGATACAGCAGCAGTCTGTAGAGAAGGCTCGCACAAACCTTGGCTATGCCACCATCACATCACCTATCGACGGTGTCATCCTGTCAAAGGAGGTGGAGGAAGGACAGACTGTGGCATCTGCTATGACAACTCCTACACTCTTCAATATCGCTCAGGACTTGACCGACATGCGTGTGATTGCTGACATTGACGAGGCTGACATAGGTGGAGTAGTGGAGGGCCAGCGCGTGACATTCACTGTAGACGCGTTCCCAGATGATGTATTCAACGGTTCTGTTACTCAGGTGCGCCAGGAGGCTACCACAGAGTCTAACGTCGTAACATATGAGGTGGTTATCTCCGCTCCTAATGATGACCTCAAACTCAAGCCAGGCCTGACAGCCAATGTCACCATCTACACACTCGAGAAAAACAATGTGCTGACAGTTCCTGCCAAGGCTCTGCGCTTCACTCCTAATGATGCCATCATGACCGACGGCGAGAGCATCGAGGACGTAAAGGCAAAGAACAAGGTGTGGACTCGCGAGGGCAACGTATTCAAGGCTCATGCAGTGGAGATCGGTACTACCAACGGCACACTCACAGAGATCGTTTCAGGCATCAAGGAAGGCACAGAGGTGCTCACCGACTTCAACATACAGCAGACACAGGATGACGAGGAAGAGGAGCAGACATCCAATCCTTTCATGCCAGGACCTAAGAACGACAAGAAGAAGAGCGGCAACGGCGGCGGTGCTCCAAAGAAATAAACAGTCATAATTTATCTATAGACAATTATGAGTGAACAGAAAGATAACAGAAAGGTTGTCATAGAACTCGACAACGTGAAGCGCTACTTCCAGGTGGGCTCCGAGACCGTGAAGGCCTTGCGTGGAGTTAGTTTCAAGATATACGAGGGCGAGTTTGTGACTATCCAGGGAACATCAGGTTCGGGCAAGTCTACGCTCCTCAACCAGTTGGGATGCCTCGACACGCCTACAAGCGGCGAATATTATCTCGACGGAGTGTCTGTAAGGCAGATGTCAAAGAATCAGCGTGCACACCTGAGAAACCGCAAGATAGGCTTCGTATTCCAGAACTATAACCTGCTGCCGAAGACCACAGCCATAGAAAACGTGGAGCTGCCTCTGATGTATAACAACAAATACAACGCACGCCAGCGTCGTGAGGCAGCCATAAAGGCACTGACGGCAGTAGGACTGGCTGAGCGCATGGACCACAAGAGCAACCAGATGTCAGGTGGTCAGATGCAGCGTGTAGCCATAGCCCGCGCCTTGGTTAACGACCCTGCGGTGCTGTTGGCAGACGAGGCTACGGGTAACCTTGACACACGCACCTCATTTGAGATGCTCGTGCTCTTCCAGGAACTCTACCGTCAGGGACACACCATCATCTTCGTCACCCACAACCCCGAGATAGCGGAATACTCAAGCCGCAACATCAATCTGCGTGACGGAAAGATACGCGAGGACACTATCAACAACAACATAAAGTCAGCCGCAGAAGCACTGGCTGCACTGCCAAAACCACAAGACGATTAAATTATGAACATACTGAATCTCTTCAAAGTTTCGTTCAAGGCTGTAGCCAACAACAAGATGCGAAGCTTCCTGAGCATGCTCGGTATCATCATCGGTGTAGCTGCGGTCATCATAATGATGAGTATCGGACAGGGTTCCAAAGAGAGCATCCGCAAGGAACTCTCCACCATGGGAACCAATCTGATCACCATCCGACCGGGTGCCGACATGCGTGGCGGTGTGCGTCAAGACCCTTCATCCATGCAGACACTGAAGATTGCCGACTATGAGAAGATACTCGAGGAAAAGAAATTTGTCACCGACGTATCACCTGAAGTATCGGCATCAGGACAGGTTGTCTATGGTAACAACAACAACAATACGAGTGTATATGGCGAGAGCCCAGAGTATCTCGACATCAAGCAGTGGGAGATAGAGGACGGCGAATGCTTCACCGAGGAAGACATAAAGAAGTCTGCCAAGGTGTGTCTCGTGGGAAAGACCATCGTGGACGAACTCTTCGGCGAGGGTGCAGACGTAGTAGGCAAGACCGTGCGATTCAAGTCTATCCCTATGCGAATAGTGGGTGTGCTGAAGTCTAAAGGCTACAACTCATGGGGCATGGACCAGGACAACATCATGATAGCGCCTTACACCACTGTTATGAAGCGTATAGCAGCCCAGACTTATCTCTCGAGCATCAACTGCTCAGCCATCACGGAAGAAATGTCTGACGCGGCCATAGAGGAGTTGACACAGATACTGCGCTCACAACACAAGATAAAGGATGCCAGTGGCGACAGCGATGACTTCTCCATCCGTTCTCAGGCAGAGATGATGCAGACCATGTCATCTACAATGGACACAGTGACATTGATACTTGTCGTAGCCGCAGCATTCTCGCTGCTCGTGGCAGGTATCGGCATCATGAACATCATGCTCGTGTCGGTGACAGAGCGCACCAAGGAGATAGGTCTCCGCATGTCGGTGGGTGCCACAGGAGTCGTCATCTCACTGCAGTTCCTCATCGAATCCATACTCATATCTCTTACCGGAGGTATACTCGGCATATTGGTAGGATGCGGTGCATCAGCCTTCATAGTGCCAAAGTTCGGCATGCCGTCGAGTGTTCCGATGTGGTCAATATGGGTTAGTTTCGGCGTGTGTGTGTTCATCGGAGTCATCTTCGGATATATCCCTGCACGCAAGGCAGCCAACATGGACCCGATAGAAGCAATAAGACACGAATAACAATAATACAGTTAGTGGTTGATGTTGTGAAACATCTTTTATCTTCCTGTCATTGTGACAGGACAAATCCCAAATTTTTTTCATAAATTTATTTTTACCCCGGCATCTCCTGTGAAGGATGTGCCGGGGATTTTTTATGTATCTATGATAAGGGAATATTGAAAGAATAGGGTAGGGTAGAGTAATCGGTGTCTACCCTACGAGGATTTTCTTGATGTCATTGAGCTTGTTGAGAGCCTCCATAGGTGTGAGGTTATTGATGTCAAGCCCAATAATCTCGTCGCGTATCTGAGACAACACGGGGTCGTCGAGTTGGAAGAATGACAACTGCATGCCGTCGCTTGCCCCATTGAGTTGCGACACCTTCTCAGTGATGTCGTCTGTTTGCTTGCCTCCTGCAGCCGACGCTGCTTCGCGTGAGGGAGCCTCAAGTTGCTTGAGCACTACATTTGCCCGTCGCACGACTGACTTTGGCATACCGGAGATTTCTGCCACATGTATACCGAAAGAGTGAGCCGAACCACCACGATCGAGTTTACGCAGGAAGATAATCTGACCGTCTATGTCGCGCACGCTGACATTATAGTTCTTTATGCGGTCAAACTTATTCTCCATCTCATTAAGTTCATGATAGTGGGTGGCAAAGAGCGTGCGTGCCTGAGCATTCTTGGCATCATGCAGATATTCCACTATCGCCCAGGCGATGGAAATACCGTCGTAGGTGGAAGTACCTCGTCCCAACTCATCGAATAGCACCAGCGAGCGTTCTGACACGTTGTTGAGGATGTTTGCAGCCTCGGTCATCTCCACCATAAATGTAGACTCGCCGAGTGAAATATTGTCGGAAGCACCCACGCGGGTGAATATCTTGTCAACGATACCCACACGGGCAGAGTCAGCAGGCACATAGCAACCTATCTGTGCAAGCAAGACTATGAGAGCAGTCTGACGTAGAAGAGCAGACTTACCAGCCATGTTAGGACCAGTGATAATCATTATCTGCTGCTTCTCATTGTCGAGATACACATCGTTGGGCACATAGGTGTCGCCTACAGCCAATTGTGTCTCTATCACGGGATGGCGTCCCTGTTTGATGTCGAGAACATAAGAATCGTCTATCTGCGGACGCATATAGCGGTGCTCTTTGGCAACATTTGCAAAAGAGAGCAGACAGTCTATCTGAGCCACCACAAGGGCATCCTGCTGTATGGGGACGATGTATTTCTGTATCTCCTGTACAAGTTCATTGAAGAGTTTCTCCTCCAACGACTGTATTTTCTCGTCAGCACCGAGTATCTTCTCCTCATATTCCTTCAACTCCTGAGTGATATATCGCTCTGCCTGTGCCAAGGTCTGCTTGCGCACCCATTCCTGCGGCACTTTGTCCTTAAATGTGTTGCGCACTTCAAGATAGTAGCCGAAGACATTGTTATATCCCACCTTCAGTGAAGAGATGCCCGTCTGCTCCATCTCGCGTTTCTGTATGTTGAGCAGATAGTCGCGTCCTCCCTGCGATATATCTCGCAGTTCGTCAAGTTGACTGTCAAAACCAGGACGTATCACATTACCGCGATTGAGTAGCAGAGGCGGTTCTGCCACCATCTCCTTTTCTATCCTCTCACACAGTTCGTCGCAGAGTTCCAGCCGCCCAGCCATAGTCTTGAGCGTCTCGTTTTCCGACTGCAGACAAGCGGACTTCACGTCACGCAGTGCCACGAGGGCATTCTTCAGGAGCACCACGTCACGTGGCGATATTCTTCCCACGGCAGCCTTTGATATCATGCGCTCCATATCGCCCACACTGTGAAGACACTCTTCCACCACCTCGCTTATCTCTGGTTGGCGAAAGAAACTGTCTACCACATCAAGGCGTGCGTCTATCTTACGCTTGTCTTTCAGCGGGAATACCACCCAACGTCTTAGCAAACGGCTTCCCATAGGCGTAATAGTATGGTCTATGACACTCAGCAGAGACTTTCCTCCCTCATTCATGGAGTTGACAAGTTCGAGAGAGCGTATAGTGAAACTGTCGAGTCTGACGAAGCGTTCCTCCTCGATGCGTGAGATACTGCTTATATGCGCCACATTCGTGTGCTGAGTAATCTCCAGATACTGCATGATGGCACCTGCAGCCACGAGTCCGTTCTTGAGATGCTCCACACCAAATCCCTTTAGGTTGCGGGTCTTAAACTGGTGTAGCAGTTTCTGTCGTGCCGTCTGTTCGGTAAACACCCAGTCATCGAGTTCAAATATGCAGTACTTTCCGCCGAATGTCTGAGTGAAGTCGCGACGTTGGTTTCTGTTATAGAGCACCTCCTTAGGTTGGAAGTTGCCCAACAGTTTAGCCACATTGTCGGCAGTGCCCTCGTCAACGAGAAATTCTCCGGTGGAGATATCGAGGAAGGATACGCCTATCGCACCCTTACCGAAATGCACGGCAGCAAGGAAGTTGTTTTCCTTGTTGTTGAGCACATTGTCCGCCATGGCAACACCAGGGGTTACAAGTTCGGTGATGCCACGCTTCACGAGTTTCCTTGTCTGCTTAGGGTCTTCCAATTGGTCGCAGATAGCCACGCGCTTGCCTGCTCGGATGA
This sequence comes from bacterium, assembly GCA_963657415.1. Classification (GTDB taxonomy): domain Bacteria; phylum Bacteroidota; class Bacteroidia; order Bacteroidales; family Bacteroidaceae; genus Prevotella. The sequence goes on from CAVKNF010000007.1 coordinate 24,618, forward strand.
GTTTAGGCAGATAAGTGTCGAGTGCATGATGCGGGAAACCCGCCATGGCAGTGGATTCCTTCTGACCGGTATTGTTTCTTCTTGTGAGAGTTATGCCGAGTATGCGAGATGCCTCAAGGGCATCATCGAGATAAGTTTCATAAAAGTCGCCGCACCTGAACAGAAGCAACGCCTCGGGATGCTTGGCCTTCAGGTCAAAGAACTGCTGCATCATCGGCGTGAGAGTATTGTTGTTCTTTGCCATTACAAATATATTTTAGGTGAGCAAAATTACAAAAAATATTTCATTGTTGAAAGATTTTGTCGTATCTTTGCACTATATAGACGGCATAGGGTAAAAGCCCTTTACAAGGCAGGTTTCAGGCTTGTCTTTACGCCATACGAATAAACTAATTCAACAAATACTCACTATGAAGAAAATCTGCTTCACTCTGCTTTGTCTTTTCGTTGCCACAGGTGCCTGGTCACAGGACTCCCGCAAAGATATCGAACAGGATATCCATCGCTCTGGCAGTAATTTCCTTGCCTATCCAATGCCCGTGAAGGCTTTGACGCCCAATCCTAAAGACAAGGCTCCATTCTACATTTCTCACTATGGTCGTCACGGTTCGCGCTATCACTGCGAAAGTAGTGACTACGACATCGCTCTCGGCATACTCTGCCGTGCTGACTCTGCCGGCAAACTTACGGCTAAGGGAAAGGATATTCTGGAGAAGGTGAAGATGATGCGCCGTGAGAGCGACAACCGCATAGGCGAACTGACCGAACTCGGAGCAGAGCAGCACCGTGGCATAGCACGCAGAATGTATGAGCGCTTCCCACAGGTGTTCAGCGACAGTTGCATAGTGGATGCAAAGAGTACGATAGTGATACGCTGCATACTGTCGATGGAGAACGAACTCCAGGAACTGGCAAAACTTAATCCTACACTGAAGATTAAGCACGACGCAAGCGAGCACGATATGTACTACATGAACTTTGACGACAAACAGCTTGTAAGCAAGCGCTACAACGATGCCACAAAGCAGTATCTTGACTCATGGACAAAGAAGAATATAAATCCGTCAAGAGTCATGTCACTCGTCTTCAATGATGCGTCGTACGTAGAAAAGAATATCGATTCGCAGGACTTCTACAACAGACTATTCCTTCTCGCAAGCATTCTGCAGAACTCCGAACTGCGCCACAAGATAGACCTCTATGACATCTTCACCAAAGATGAGATATACACTCTGTGGCAGAGATACAACGCAGGATGGTTCTGCGAGCATGGTGCCTGCACACTCAATGGTGCCACACAACCTTACACCCAGCGCAACCTTCTGAGGAATATTATCACCGAGGCTGACTCTTGCATCGTTCTCGACAAACCGGGAGCCACACTGCGCTTCGGTCACGAGACTATGGTATTGCCTCTGACTTGTCTGCTCGACCTCAACGGATATGGCAAGACAATGAATCCTGACGAACTGGAAAAGAACCATTGGTATAACTACAAGATATTCCCTATGGGCTGCAACATCCAGTTTATCTTCTATCGCAAGGACATCAACGACAAGGACATCTGGGTGAAGGTGCTTCTCAATGAAGAGGAGGCAACATTGCCTATAAAGGCTGTGGAAGGTCCTTACTACAGATGGAGCGACGTGAGAAAATACTACACTGACAAGCTCAACGCATACAAGCAATAACACAAGGTGGGACTATAAATTCCCACCGCAAACTCACTTGTGCCTATGAAATGGAATGATGAATACTGGCCTATGCTTCTCTGGCTCTACAAGCGCAAGCCGGAGGGAGTAAAGGCTGTCTACTCGCATGATGTGGTAGACATAGCGCTTCGTCTGCATATTCATCCGTCTGATTTGCACAAGAAGATGATGGAACTACGCAATCCTGCATCGCCTTATCTGAAACATGTGCTTGAGGAATATCAGAACCCGAAGAAACTCAACAAGGCCATGAAGATTCTGATGGAGAAGGACGGATACGGCACATCGGGGAAATACTATGACGAAATAGACACCAAAGAGTCATGGGAACTTGACTTCCGTCCTCTCGATGAGAGAAAGGATATAATGCCGGTGCACCTCATATTGATTCTCGACCAGTATTTCCGTCTCACTCCCACTACGATGGTCACTCAGACAGAGGAGATACAGGAACTGGCAAAGCTGCTCAAAATCTCTGCCTCACTCATTACGCAGATAATGGAGATATTCCAGTTTTGCGACCCTTATCTCAATCGTGGTGACATCATGATTGACCCTCTATTGTGTCCTTGTCAGGAGATATGGAATAGATATGGCAACGAAGATACTGAGAAATTGGCGGCTCTCGCTGCACAATTGAAAGAATACTTCAGATAATGGAACAGTCACTCGACCAACATCAGATACAGGAGCAGAAACAACTCCTACAGCAACGCATCACACAACAGCAACTGCTGAATGTGAAGTTGCTCAGCATGTCGCTTGCCGAACTGGAGCAAAATGTCGCCACCGAACTGAATGACAATCCTGCTCTTGAGGAAGACTATGACGAGGATAGAAATGACCTCGCCATGGACAGCAGTTCCTCTTCTGATATTGACGATGATAACGATAATGACGCTGAACAGGACTCTGAGGCTTCCATGGAGAAGGAGGAGCGCCAGGACGAACTCAACCAGGCTCTCGAAAACATGGGAAGCGACGACGATATGGTCAGCGACACCAATTATCATGACACTGCCGACTATGAAGAGATGGTCTATGGCGACACTCAGTCCTTCTATGACAAACTCAACGAGCAGATGGGCGAAATGGAACTCTCTGACACGGAGCAGCACATCATGGAATATCTCATCGGCAGTCTTGACAATGACGGTCTCCTCCGTAAGGACATCGACACCATTGCCGACGAACTCGCCATATATGAGAACACGGATGCCACCACTGAGGAGGTGGAGGCGGTGCTCCACAAACTCCAGTCTTTTGACCCTCCAGGCATAGCAGGACGATCTCTTCAGGAGTGTCTGCTCCTGCAGGTGGAGAGAATGGAGGACAGTCATTTGAAGGAGCGTATGCTCAGCGTGATAGACCATCACTTCGAGGATTTCACCAAGAAGCGTTGGGAGAACCTGAAGAATGAACTCCACCTCGATGACCTGCAGATGCAGACTCTCATGGAGGGACTGCGCAAACTTAATCCCAAACCGGGAGCTGCCATGGGAGAGGCTATGGGCAGGAATATGCACCAAATAACGCCGGACTTCATCATCTACACTACGGACGACGGGCGCATCACCTTTGACATCAACAACGGCAGTCTGCCCAACCTGAGAATATCCGACTCCTTTGAGGAAATGCTCGAGAGTTACGGCAAGATGGACGACAAGCAGATGAACAAATCCAATCGCGATGCTGTCATCTATCTGCGACGCAACATGGAGAAGGCGCGCTGGTATATCGATGCCATTCGCAAGCGACAACAGACTATGACGCTCACCATGAAGGCTATCATAGACTGGCAGCGCAAATTCTTCCTCGAGGGTGACGAGTCTGACCTGCGTCCGATGATTCTCAAGGACATCGCCGAGAAGACTGGTCTCGACATCTCCACCATATCACGCGTGAGCAACGAGAAGTATGCGCAAACGCAATGGGGCACGTTCCCTTTGAAATTTTTCTTCACCGACGGCTACACCAATGACAATGGCGAGGAACTGTCGACAAGAAAGATAAAACTTGCTCTCAAGGATATCGTCGACAAAGAGGACAAGAAGAATCCTCTAAGCGACGAGGCCATAGTGAAGATTATGAAGAAGCAGGGATTTCCTATTGCCCGACGCACAGTGGCAAAATACAGAGACCAACTCGGTATACCTAAGTCTCTGATGCGACGAAACTGAAAAACACCTATGGAAAAGAAACTCATCATAGCCGCCAGGGCACTGAGCCTCACATTCAATCCGTTCTACCTCCCGTTGGTAGGACTGATTCTCTTGTTTTGGTTCACCTATCTCGACCTTCTGCCGTTGTCGTATAAGTTGACGGTCGTGGCTCTGGTTTATCTCTTTACCATACTGTTACCCACGCTTCTCATCCATTTCTATCGAAACTACCACGGATGGAAACTATTCCAACTTGGTAAGCGCGAGCGCAGAATGGTGCCTTACATCATATCCATAGTAAGCTATTTCACCTGCTGCTACATCATGAACTTCTTCCGCATACCGCATTTCATTAGCACTCTGCTCGTGACTGCCATATTCCTGCAGACGGTATGCGCATTCATAAACGTGTGGTGGAAGATATCCACCCACTCGGCAGGCATCGGAGCCGTCACCGGCACGCTGATCGTCTTCAGCGAGATATTCGGTTTTTATGTGCTCTGGTGGCTGTGTCTGGCTATCATAATCTCGGGTCTTGTGGGCACATCACGTATGATTTTGCGTCAGCACAGTCTGGCGCAGGTGCTCGTAGGCTATGGTTTAGGTTTTGTAATTTCTATTTTCACAATAATATACGTATGACTCCACTGGTTAGTATTATTATGGGTTCGACAAGCGATATGCCCGTGATGGAAAAAGCTTGCAAGTTTCTTGACGACATGAAGATACCTTTCGAGGTAAACGCTCTCTCTGCTCACCGCACACCTGATGCCGTAGAGCAGTTTGCCAAAGATGCAAAGGGTAGGGGAATAAAGGTCATCATAGCCGCTGCCGGTATGGCTGCCGCTCTGCCTGGCGTTATTGCCGCAAGCACCACTCTGCCTGTCATCGGCGTACCCATCAAGGGCATGCTCGACGGTCTTGACTCCATGCTTTCTATCATACAGATGCCCCCAGGCATTCCTGTTGCCACTGTGGGAGTGAATGCTTCCATGAACGCTGCCATCCTGGCTTGCGAGATGATAGCTCTCGCTGATGAGTCAGTGGCTGAAAAGGTGCAGGCTTACAAGTCTACACTCGGCGAAAAGATAGAGAAGGCAAACAAGGATTTAGCAGAAATAAAGTATGAGTACAAGACGAATTAGTTCGGTAGTACGAGTAGGCAACTTGCTCATCGGTGGCGACAATCCCATCAGGGTGCAGTCGATGACCACCACCAATACCAACGACACCGAGGCTTGTGTGGCGCAGGCCAAACGCATCATCGATGCTGGTGGCGAACTGGTGCGACTGACCACTCAGGGACGTCGCGAGGCTGAGAATATGCAGAATATAGGCGATGCCCTGAAGCGTGACGGATATAACACACCATTGGTGGCCGACGTACACTTCAATGCCAACGTGGCTGACATCGCCGCACAGCACTGCGAGAAGGTGCGAGTTAATCCGGGCAACTACGTAGACCCTGCAAGAAAGTTTATCAAGCAGGAGTATACTGACGAGGAATATGCTGCCGAACTGCGCAAGATTGACGAGCGATTCACTCCTTTCCTGAATATATGCAAGGAGCACAACACTGCCATACGCATTGGTGTCAACCACGGATCGCTCTCCGACCGCATACGCAACCGCTATGGCGACACTCCCAAAGGCATCGTGGAGAGTTGCCTGGAGTTTCTCCGTATATGCAAGAGGGAGAATTTCTCTGATGTAGTGCTTTCTATCAAGGCCAGCAACACTGTTGTCATGGTGCAGTCTGTGCGTCTGCTCGTAGAGGAGATGGACAAGGAGGACATGCACTATCCGCTCCACCTCGGCGTCACTGAGGCAGGAGAGGGCGAAGACGGTCGCATAAAGAGCGCTGTGGGTATCGGAGCATTGCTCACTGAGGGTATCGGCGACACCATCCGCGTGAGCCTCTCCGAGGAACCAGAATGCGAGATTCCTGTGGCTAAGAAACTCGTTTCTTTCATCGACGAGTGTGCCGAGAAGAGAGAGTATGCGCTAATAGTAGATGACACTCTTCGACTCGAATTCAACGAACCCGACATGGAAGACTTGCAACTCAAGGCTGCCATGGCTGCAGGAGCTATGCTCATCGACGGCAAGGCTCATAATCTTATTATCGTCAACAACGGCAAGGCGGAGACCTCACTCGCTGATTCCATCCTGCAGGCAGCCCGGGTGAAGTTCACCAAGACGGAATATATCAGTTGCCCTGGATGCGGCAGGACTCTCTACAACCTTCAAGGCACGATAGCGAAGATAAAGGCTGCCATAAAGGAGGCTTCCAAGGATAATCCTAAACTCAACACTCTCAAGATAGGTATCATGGGATGCATCGTCAATGGACCTGGCGAGATGGCCGACGCTGACTTCGGTTATGTGGGTGCAGGACCCAATAAGATCTCTCTCTACAAGAAACAGGAGTGCATCGAGACGGGCATACCCGAGGACGAGGCTGTGGAGAAACTTCTAAAACTGATAAATGACTATTCATAGGTGGGGTTATATAAAAATTCCCCACCATAACCAAAACCTATTTCTTATGAACAAGATTCGCCTGATAAGCATCTTCATGCTTCTTGCGCCTTTTGCCTCTTACGCTCAAGGCACCACTACAAAGACGAAGACCTCAAAACGCATCACAAGCAAAGCCAAGACGATTGTGCCTGCCGCAAAGATTCTGCCAGCATGCAAATTCACTGATGCTTGGGTGGAAGACCAGACTAAGTTTGAGGACAACAAACAGCCTGCACACGCCACCTTCATCCCTTACTCCAGCACTTCTGCCATGCAGAGCGACGAGTGCTACAAGTTTCCATGGATTACACCCGAGAAGGCTGACTACATGTCACTCAACGGCACATGGAAATTCAAGTATACCAGCGACTGGAAGCAGGGCAAACCTGAGGCAGACGACTTCTATGCCGACAACGCCAACGTGAGCGGTTGGGACAACATCACAGTACCTCTCAACTGGGAGATGGCTGGCTATGACGTGCCTGTATATAATAATGTGGGCTATCCTTTCAAGAACAACCCTCCATTCA
>CAVKNF010000008.1:0-29927 GCA_963657415.1 bacterium
TTCTAAAGAATGCTTTCTTTATTTGAAGAAGTCCTTAACATCCTCGTTAGGAACCATGTGCTCATCAAAGATGTAAGCGCCAGTCTTTGGGCTTCTCACCATCTTGATGACCTTTGTGTATGCGCGTCCATCCATTGAACCTTCATGAAGGGTAGCGACCGCTTTCTTTGCCATAGTATATAATCTTTTTAATTTATCTGCCCAGCAAAGCCAGACCGACAAGTTTATGGTTTATTACTTAATTTCCTTGTGGAGAGTCATCTTCTTGAGTATAGGATTGTACTTCATCAACTCAAGACGCTCTGGGGTGTTCTTACGGTTCTTTGTGGTAACGTAACGGCTTGTACCTGCCATACCACTGTTCTTGATCTCTGTGCACTCAAGAATAACCTGAACTCTATTACCTTTTGCTTTCTTTGCCATAATGATTATTCTCCTATAACTTTAATGTCTTTCCAGTCACAATATCCCTTGTTTACAGCCTGCTTAAGAGCTGCGTCAAGACCTATTTTGTTAATAAGGCGCAAACCTGATGCGCTTACCTTAAGGCTAATCCAACAAGCTTCCTCTACATAGTAGAACTTCTTTGTGAAAAGATTCACATCGAAAGTGCGCTTTGTGCGATGCTTAGAGTGTGATACATTGCATCCCACCTGAGCTTTTTTTCCTGTAATCTGACAAATCTTAGACATGTCTATCTCTAATTTTAGTATTCTTTAATGATACCTATTCCAAACAGTCTGCAAAATTACAAAAAATACCCGAAACCGCAAGAGTATCACACGAATAAATCTGCATTTTAATCTTTTTTAGGCTAAAATACACCGATTTACCCGCACTTATGCTCTTTTAGAAGCGTTTTACTGGAATGTCACCTTACTAAACGGAGGCTTTGCCACCTCGCAGAATTCTCCGTCGAGATATTTGTAATATCCTGTTATGGCTATCATTGCGGCATTGTCGGTGGTGTAACTGAATTTCGGTATGTAAACTGTCCATCCGTACTTCTTGGCTGCTTCATGGAATGCATTACGCAGTCCGTTGTTGGCTGAGACGCCACCTGCCACTGCCACATGTTTGATGCCCGTCTGCTTGACAGCCTGTTTAAGTTTCTTCATCAGTATATCCACGATGGTAAACTCCAGCGAGGCTGCTATGTCTTCCTTGTGATGCTCGATGAAATCGGGGTCTTCTGCCACCCATTTCCTCATATTGTAGAGGAAGGAGGTCTTCAGACCAGAGAAACTGTAGTCGAGTCCTGGGATATGCGGTTCGGCAAACTTATAGGCGTGCGGATTGCCTTGTCTTGCCAAGCGGTCGATAATCGGACCGCCAGGATAGCCGAGTCCCATCACCTTCGAACACTTGTCGATGGCTTCGCCTGCCGCATCATCGATGGTCTGACCGAGCACCTTCATGTCGTTGTAGGCGTCTACTCGCACTATCTGCGAGTTGCCTCCGCTGACGAGAAGACACAGGAAGGGAAACGGCGGATTACTGTTATCATCGTCGCTCTCCTTTATGAAGTGTGCCATCACATGACCTTGCAAGTGGTTGACATCCACCATGGGGATGCCGAGCGAAGAGGACAGTCCCTTGGTGAAACTCACGCCAACGAGGAGCGAACCCATAAGTCCCGGTCCACGGGTGAAGGCTATTGCCGACAACTGTTCCTTGGTGATGCCGGCGCGCTTTATCGCCTGGTCTACCACTGGAACAATGTTCTGCTGATGTGCGCGCGATGCCAGTTCGGGCACCACGCCTCCATAAGCCATGTGAACATCCTGCGAGGCTGTGACATTGCTCAGCAAGACACCATTTCTAAGTACTGCAGCCGAGGTGTCATCGCAACTCGACTCTATACCTAATATATATATAGGTGTATCCATATTGCTTCTTAGTATGTTAGAATCTCTACTCCTGTTTCCGTCATCACGAGTGTGTGCTCCCACTGTGCCGATGGTTTCTCATCCCATGATATCACTTCCCATCCGTATGGGTCGTCATCATCGATAAAGACTTTGTATGACCCCATGTTTATCATCGGTTCGATGGTGAATACCATACCTGGCACAAGGAGCATGCCCGTACCTTTATGTCCGTAGTGCACCACTTCCGGGTCTTCATGAAACTTCAGTCCCACGCCGTGACCACATAGGTCGCGCACCACTCCATAACCAAACTTCTTGGCATGTTTTTCTATAGCGTGACCGATGTCGCCCACGAAGGAATAAGGCTTGGCAGCCTCCATGCCTATCTCCAGACATTCCTTTGCCACGCGCACCAGTTGTTCCTTCTCAGGTGTTGTCTTTTCGCCGATGATAAACATGCGCGAGGCATCGGCATAATAGCCGTCAAGGATGGTAGTGAAGTCCACATTCACTATGTCGCCTTCCTCAAGCACATCCTCCTCCTTTGGTATACCATGGCACACCACCTCATTGATGCTCGTGCACACCGACTTCGGGAAACCCTCATAGTTGAGACATGCAGGAATGGCGTTGTTGTCCTTGCACACCTGCATGCAGATGTCGTCTATCTCCTGGGTATTCATGCCTGGGTGTATCTCCTTTGCCACGGTGTCGAGCACAAGAGTATTGATTACTCCCGAGCGGCGTATGCCCTCTATCTGTTCAGGAGTTTTTATCAAGTCGCGTGTAGGCACCAGTTTGCCTCGGTCCTCCCAGTAGAGAATCTTCTTGTCCATTTCGGTGATCTGCCCTGGGATGCAGTGCCATCTTCTCTTCTTCTGTTTCATCATATTTAGTTTTACGCGTCTGCGTCTTGCCTTTCAGCGAGAGCCATCAGGCGTCAAGTATATTCTTTAGTTCGTCAGTCCATAGTTTGCCGTTCTCAGGACAGAAGGTCTTAAATCCCATCTTCTCCGCTGCCAGGCAGTTGTTATGACTGTCGTCAACAAACAGGATATTCTCTGCAGGAGTCTGCTCATGTTCCAAAACGTAAGCAAAAAACTTGTCCGATGGTTTCATGCATCCCATCTCGTAACTGCGGTACATCTTTTCAAAGTATCCGCTCACAGATTTGCCCAGTTCCGAGAAATCTTTTGAGTCAGCCCATGACTGTATGAAACCGTTGGTATTCGACACCATGACAACTCTATAGCCTTCCTTCCGCAGGTCTTCTATGGCACGAAGTTTGTCGGGACAAACGCCAGCCACAAATCCCTTCCACGCGTAGAGGCAGTCATCCCATGTAATATCCTTGCCTGCATGAGCACTGAGTTTGTCGATGAATTCCTGTTCCGTTATCTTGCCTTCCTCGAGGTCTCCGAAGAATCCCGACTGCTTGTAGGGGTCGAGCAATTTGTCTGCATCAGCCACTCCAATCTCTTTGAACCTTCTCACGGGTTCATCATTATTGATGGTAATAATCACTCCGCCAAGGTCAAAGGCAATGGTCTTAATCTTTGTCTGTTTCATATATGTTTGTACTACGCTTGCGGGCCTCCTCAATGGAGACGAGCGGTTGTTTGTCCCTATTGTTGTATTCCTCGCGCATAAGTTCGTATTTCTTTTTCAGTTCGTCGGCAAGAATCTTCTTGTCCGCAGGATTGGTCAGTCGTGTGGCCAGCACAGCATTCTGCGCAGCATCCTTTGACCATATCACGATGCCGTCGTATACAGGGTCTATCTTCAGCGCCACATGCATCTCTGACGTTGTAGCACCGCCCACGATGACCGGTATGTCCAGTCCCTCGCGCTGCATCTCGCTTGCCACGTTCACCATCTCGCCGAGCGAAGGCGTTATCAGTCCGCTCAGGCACACCATGTCAGCATGTTCTTTCTTTGCCGTTTCGATAATCGTCTCTGCCGGCACCATCACTCCGAGGTCGATGACATCAAAGTTATTGCAAGCCATGACGACCGCCACGATGTTCTTTCCTATGTCGTGCACGTCACCCTTGACGGTAGCTATCACCACCTTGCCAGCCTTTGCCGAACCGGAGGTTTTCTGCTGTTCGATATACGGTTGGAGTATAGACACGGCCTTCTTCATGGTGCGCGCGGTCTTTATGACCTGTGGCAAGAACATCTTGCCCTCTCCGAAGAGTTCGCCCACCTCGTTCATACCTTTCATCAGCGGACCTTCGATGATGTCCACAGCCTTGGGATATATCGTCAGAGCCTCAGCGATGTCTTCCTCGAGATGATCTGCCACACCCTTGCGAAGAGCATAGCACAAGCGGTCCTCTACGGCATCATTGCGCCAATTGTCGGCGGCATTCTCTGTGGCTTTGGCATCTCCCGACGCTGCCGACACAACAGTGGATATCTGCGAAAGCAGAGCCTCCGTAGCACCGTCATACCTATTGAGTACGACATCTTCTATAAGTTTGAGTTGATTGTCGGGAATGTCCGAGTAGGTCACCTTCGTGGCTGGGTTCACGATACCGAAGTCCATGCCCACTTTAGTGGCATGATAAAGGAATACGGCATGCATGGCCTCACGCAGATAGTTGTTTCCGCGGAAAGCAAAACTCAGGTTGCTCACACCACCGCTGACATGCGCGCCGGGGCAGTTGGTCCTTATCCACTGCGTGGCATTAATGAAGTCCACGGCATAGTTGTCGTGCTCCTTGATGCCCGTGGCTATGGAGAGCACATTAGGGTCGAATATGATGTCGAGCGGATTAAAACCTACCCTCTCTGTAAGTATCTTGTATGCACGGCCTGCTATTTCTATCTTGCGGTCGTAAGTCGTAGCCTGTCCTACCTCGTCGAAGCACATCACCACGACAGCAGCACCAAAGCGCTTTATCGTGCGGGCATGGGATATGAACACCTCCTCGCCCTCCTTAAGCGAGATGGAGTTGACGATACATTTACCCTGTATGCACTTGAGCGTAGCCTCTATGACACTCCAGTCGGAGGAGTCTACCATAAGAGGCACGGCAGCAATATCCGGTTCGGATGCTATGAGATTGACGAAATGCACCATCTCTGCCTTTGCGTCGAGCAAGGCGTCGTCCATATTGACGTCAAGCACCAAGGCGCCGTCTTCCACCTGCTTACGGGCAATGGAGAGAGCCTCGTCATATTTTTTCTCGTTGATAAGTCGCAGGAACTTGCGGCTACCAGCCACATTGCAGCGCTCGCCTACATTGGTAAACGTGTTTTCCTGTGGCACAAAAGATGACAGTCCGCTGAGATGCAGTTGACGATAACGAGGACGCACTTTGTGTGGCTCTTGCCCTTTCACAAGTTCGGCATAGGCACGGATAAAATTATCATCCGTACCGCAGCAACCGCCTATGATATTTACGAGTCCTTCATCAAGATATTCTTGTATCTGCGGAGTCATCGACTCTACCGTCTCGTCATATTTTCCGAGTTCGTTGGGCAGACCTGCATTCGGATAGGCACTAATATAACAAGGTGCACGTGAAGCCAGTTGTCTGAGGAAAGGTTTCATCTGCCGTGCGCCTACACTACAGTTGAGTCCCACGGAGAAGATGTCATAAGACGAGAGTGACGAGAGAAAAGCCTCAAGCGTCTGACCGGACAAAGTGCGTCCTGCCATATCGCTCACTGCCACGCTCACCATAATCGGCAACTTTCTGCCCTTCGCCTCCATCACCTGGTTGGCGGCATCTATGGCAGCCTTGCAGTTGAGAGTGTCGAAGATGGTTTCTATCAGAATGGCGTCAACACCGCCTTCCACGAGTCCCGCCATCTGCTCCTTGTAGGCATCGAGCAGTTCGTCATAGGATATCTCCCTTGCTGCAGGGTCGTTGACATCTGGCGAAAGGGATGCGGTCTTGTTGGTAGGACCAACACTTCCAGCCACGAAACGCGGTTTGTCGGGTGTAGAGAACTCGTCGGCACACTTTCGCGCGAGCCTTGCCCCGGCAAGAGCCATCTCGTAACTCTTATCCTCAAGATGATAGTCGGCTTGGGATATGCGCTGCGAAGAGAAAGTATTGGTGGTGATGATATCGGCACCTGCCTTGAGATAGCGACGGTGAATATCGCTGATGATGTCGGGGTGCGACAACGACAATTCATCGGTGTTGCCTGTAGTAACACCATATCCCTCGGTCATCGTGCCCATGGCACCGTCGAGCACCAGGATGCGATCTTTAATAACTTTTTCTAACACGGTCCATCTCCCTTCTATCTTCCTTTTCCTTCAGACTCTGTCGCTTGTCATACATCTTCTTGCCTCGGCACAGAGCAATATCCATCTTCGCCCTGCCATGCTCGTCGATAAATACGAGTGTAGGCACAATGGTATAGCCTGGCGACTTGCAAGCCTCCAGCAGATTATGTATCTCACGGCGATTGAGCAGCAGTTTGCGGTCACGTTTCATCTCATGATTGGCAAAAGAGCCATAGAAATAAGGCGAGATGTTCATGCCCTTCACCCATATCTCGTTGTTGTCTATATAACAATAGGTGTCAACGAGCGACGCTTTGCCCAGACGGATGGACTTTATCTCCGTGCCAGTGAGCACGATGCCAGCCGTGTATTCGTCAACGAAGAAGTATTCAAATGAAGCCTTCTTGTTTTTTATCTGTACGGGACTCTTCTTGCGTAGTTCCTGTTGCGTCTTGTTCATAGTTCACTTTCTCCTTTATTCCTCCACAGTCACGAAGTCACTCATATGCTCGTCGACATAATATGCCAACTGACTGCTGTATACGCCCTCATTGTCAACGAAGTCGTCGTCAAACTCGTCAAACTCGGGACATTGTTCATACAATGCCATAAAGTCCTCGTCGGTAGTAACCTTTTCTATCTGGTCGTGATAAATGCCGTAATACTTGTGGGCCTTCTGTATGATTCTGCCCAACTCCAGAAGTCCCCACTCTTTCAACACTTTGGCAAAGGGGTTCTTGAAGATGAACGGACCGTAACCATTGTATATCAACTGCACAAATCCACCCTCCATCAGTTCTGTGCGCATGATGTCATACGCCAACAGGGTTATCTGCGACGGATTGAGACTTGCCATAGTCTCGGCATTGAGCTCTCCTCCTATGGCATCATTGATGGCCTTGATGACCGCATCAAGAAACTCAGACAAGCCTTTCTCGGCGGCTTCTCTTATTATTTTATCCTTTATGACAATTGTCTGCATAACGTTGCAAAGTTACGACAAAACACACTAATAACAAAATAAAATGTCAAACAAACAATGCACAAAACTAATATCACAGTATATGTGTACCGACATTTTTTTGTAATTTTGCAACCATAACGAATACACATTATATAATATATATAGAACTTATAGTTATCTATGGCAACAGAATTGAAGGAACTCACCAAGCGGAGTGAGAATTACAGCCAGTGGTATAACGACCTTATCATAAAGGCCGACCTGGCAGAGCAGAGCGCAGTGCGCGGCTGTATGGTTATCAAACCTTACGGTTATGCTATTTGGGAAAAGATGCAGCATCAACTCGACACCATGTTCAAGGAGACAGGTGCCGTAAACGCTTACTTCCCTCTTCTCATCCCGAAATCATTCCTTTCACGCGAAGCCGAGCATGTGGAAGGTTTTGCCAAGGAGTGCGCGGTAGTCACACACTATCGCTTGAAGACAAACGAAAACCATGACGGCGTAATCGTTGACCCTGAGGCAAAACTCGAGGAGGAACTCATCATACGTCCTACATCGGAAACAATCATCTGGAATACATACAAGAACTGGATTCACTCATGGCGCGACCTGCCGCTGATGTGCAACCAGTGGTGTAACGTGATGCGCTGGGAGATGCGCACCCGTCCATTCCTCCGCACATCGGAGTTCTTGTGGCAGGAAGGTCACACTGCTCATGCCACACGCGAAGAGGCTGAGGCTGAGGCACAGAAGATGCTCAAGGTGTATGCCAAGTTTGCAGAAGAGTGGATGGCAGTGCCTGTAGTACAGGGTGTAAAGAGCGAGACCGAGCGCTTCGCAGGTGCTCTCGACACTTACACCATTGAGGCTATGATGCAGGACGGCAAGGCTCTGCAGAGCGGCACAAGCCACTTCCTCGGACAGAACTTCGCCAAGGCTTTCGACGTGACTTACCTTACAAAGGACAACAAACCTGAGTATGTATGGGCTACATCATGGGGTGTGTCTACACGTCTCATCGGCGCGCTCATCATGACTCACTCTGATGACAACGGATTGGTGCTTCCTCCACGCCTCGCTCCTCTGCAGGTAGTGATTATCCCTATCGGAAAGGCTGACCAGCAGAAGCAAATCAGCGAGAAGATGCAACCTGTCATCGACGAACTGCGCTCTAAGGGCATCACCGTGAAATTTGACGATGCTGACAACAAGCGTCCTGGATTCAAGTTTGCTGACTATGAACTCAAGGGTGTGCCTGTAAGACTCGTAATGGGTGGACGCGACCTTGAGAACGGCACCATCGAGGTGATGCGCCGCGACACTCTCGAGAAGGAGAGCCGCTCATTCGAAGGCATAGCAGAATATGTAGAGAAACTGCTCGTTGACATACAAGACAACATCTTCGCCAAGGCAAAGACTTATCGCGATGCACATATCTACGAGTGCGACGACTACGAGGAGTTTAAGACCAAGGTGAAGGACGGTGGATTCTTCCTCTGCCACTGGGACGGCACTGCCGAGACCGAGGCTAAGATCAAGGAAGAGACTCAGGCTACCATCCGTTGCGTACCGTTCGGCTATGAGCAGACTCCTGGTGTCGACATGGTGAGTGGCAAACCATCAAAGGCGCGCGTCATCATCGCCAGAAGCTACTAATAAGAAGCATGCAGTTTCCACATGTGTAAGGTATGCCACCGAGGGTATAAAGCAGACAAATACCTAACATAAGGTATTGTGCCACAACTGCCATCATAGTACCTTTGCATTGAAGTTAATTTAATGTAAGGAAGTATATAATATGAAGAAGACAATTGTGGTATTCGGTAGTTCTACCGGAACATGTGAAAGCATTGCTAATGACATAGCAGCAAAACTCGGATGTGAAGCGATCAACGTGCAGGACTTCTCTGCAGACCATGTGGCTGACAATGACAACCTCATCCTCGGCACAAGCACATGGGGATGTGGCGAACTGCAGGATGATTGGTATGACGGAGTGAAGGTGCTCGAGGGCGCAGACCTCAGCCAGAAGACAGTGGCTCTGTTCGGTTGTGGTGACTCTCAGTCTTATTGCGACACATTCTGTGGCGGTATGTCAGAACTCTATAAGGCAGTAAAGGGGGCTGGTGCAACTGTCGTAGGCAGCGTAGACGCCAGCGACTATGACTATGAAGACTCTGAGGCTGTCGTAGACGGAAAGTTTGTCGGACTTGCTCTCGACAACGACAACGAAGGCGACAAGACCTCCGAAAGAATAGATGCATGGATTTCACAAATCACTCCATCTCTCTAAAAACAAGAGAACTCAAACGTAAATGCAACCGCATGGAAAGTGGCATGACCGCTCTCCATGCGGTTTTTCCGTTATAACAAAACCGTTTTATCATGATTGCAAGCAGAATCAAGAAATTCCTCAAGGACTGGACATTACCTGTAGCTATAGCGACTGGCATCGTCGGTTATCTCATCTTCCACTACGTTCCTTTCCTACGCCCCGTTGCACATTGGTATGCGCCATATAATGACAATGTACTTCCTGACTTCATGTTTCTCATCCTCTTTGTCACATTCTGCAAGGTGGACTTCAAAAAACTGCTGCCTGTGAAGTGGCATCTGTGGATAGGTCTGCAGCAAGTAGCATTTGTGCTCATGCTGACTGGACTCGTAATAGGATTCGACATGACAGGCAAGGCGCTCATCCTCATGGAGTCCATCCTCGTATGCATCATCGGTCCTTGTGCCGCCGCAGCCGCCGTGGTGACAGCCAAACTGGGTGGCAATCTGGAGGAGATGACCACCTACACATTCCTCTCCAACTTCATCTCCGCCCTGCTCATCCCTATATGCTTCCCCCTTCTGCCTGATGTGGGCAATAGTGCCGACATTGCTTTCATGCCCCTGTTTATAAAAATATTGTGGCGCGTCAGCACCGTACTTCTCTTGCCCATGCTCATGGCATTCATCGTGAAACACTTTGCCAAACGACTGCACAGAATGGTGACAGGAGTGAAAGACCTGAGTTATTACATGTGGGGAGGTTCGCTCGTCATGGTGAGCGGAACGACGATAATGAATATTTACGATGCAAGCGACCATTCATCCGTGCTCTTCATATCCATTGTTGCCGCCATGAGCTTCTTCCTGTGCATCATACAGTTTGCCACAGGACGCTTCATAGGACATTATTTCAACAAGACCGTAGAGGCAGGACAGAGTCTCGGCCAGAAGAACACGGCTTTCGCCATATGGATAGCCACGGCATTTCTCAACCCACTTTCATCCGTAGGCCCCGGCTGCTACATTTTATGGCAGAATATCATCAACTCCATCGAAATATGGATGGAACGGAAGAAAGGACTCGAAAGAGCAAGTTGATGTCAGAATTCAACAAATTTTCTTAACATTCGTCCCTTTATTAAAGTTTGTGTACTTTGTGTGCGAGCACAATAAAACACATTAAAAAAAAGAAGGAAAAAGTTTGCAAGAAAGAAAAAAAGGCGTTACATTTGCAGTGTTATCCTGAAAACAATCTTTTTACCTTAAAATGACAATTAAACTAACACCTAATGAGATAAAGGGCAGCTCGTGAGAGCCGCCCTTTACCTTTAGCACGAATAACACGAGAAAAATGGGATGTACGGCGCTCTTGCTGTACATCCCATTTTCCTTTATATCCGTGTCAATTGTAACAACATCTTTATATTCGTGTGCGTCGCAACCGCATCAGTCGCGGCAAATTCTCTGGCATGCCAACTCCATTGAAACAGGTCGTAGAATGATATAAAATTGCTTTTTTTGTGGAATATGGGGCTATATCCGATTATTTTGGCTACTTTTGCAAATAAATTAATAAGTTATGGAATTTACTGCTAAAATAATATCCGATTTCCTTGGCGGACACATTGAGGGCGACGAGAATGCAACCGTCAACTCATTTTCGAAGATAGAAGAAGGAAAACCTGCTTCCATCACATTTCTCTCCAACAGGAAATATACACATTATTTATATAATACGCATGCCACGATAGTATTGATAGACGAAGACCTCGAACTGGAAAGCCCAGTACCCGAGGGCACTACTCTTATCCGCGTGAAGAATGCTTACGAAAGCGTGGCAAAGTTGCTCCAGCTCTATGAGTCGACAAAGATGCCGAAGGCCGGCATAAGCTCTCTTGCCAGCATAGCAGAGAGTGCAAAGTATGGCGACGACTGCTATATCGGCGCTTTCGCCTACATCGGCGAGAATGTCACCATAGGCAACAACTGCAGGATATATCCTCACGCCTACATCGGCGACAATGTGACTCTTGGCGATGGATGCATCATCTATCCTCATGTCACCATCTATCATGAGTGCCGACTCGGCAACCGCGTGACCATACATGCTGGAAGCGTGATAGGTGCTGACGGATTCGGATTCGCTCCTACCCCTGACGGATATTCCAAGATTCCTCAGATTGGCATCGTGACCATCGAGGATGACGTAGAGATAGGCGCCAACTCGTGCGTGGACCGTTCTACTATGGGTTCCACATATATTAGAAAAGGTGTAAAACTTGACAATCTCGTACAGATAGCCCACAACTGCGAGATAGGCGAAAACACCGTCATGTCTGCCCAGGTAGGCGTGGCAGGAAGCGCCAAAGTAGGCAAATGGTGCATGTTTGGCGGTCAGGTGGGTCTTGCGGGTCATCTCACCATCGGCGACAAGGTGTACCTCGGAGCACAGTCGGGAGTGCCCAACAATCTCGAGGGCAACCAGACACTCATCGGCACACCTCCAATGCCACAGACACATTATTTCCGTTCGCAGGCCATCTTCCGCAGACTGCCTGACATGTACAAGCAGATGTCGGCAATGGAGAAGAAGATTGCCGAACTGGAAACCAAACTGAATACAGAAAAATAAATACAGGTGGGTTCTATAAATTACCACCGTAAATAATTGTAATAAAATATGGATTTCTCAAAGCAAACAACGCTTGCAGGAAGCTTTTCCCTCTTTGGAAAAGGTCTTCACACGGGACTCAACCTCACCGTGACTTTCAATCCTGCACCCGAGAACCACGGCTATAAGATACAGCGTATAGACCTTGAGGGTGAACCCATCATTGAGGCTATAGCTGAAAATGTGATAGAGACCACACGTGGCACCGTGCTTGGCAAGGGCGATGCGCGCGTGTCAACAGTAGAGCACGCCATGTCGGCGCTCTATGCCCTCGGCATCGACAACTGCCTCATACAGGTCAACGGTCCTGAATTTCCTATTCTCGACGGTTCGGCCATACAGTATGTGGAAAAGATCAATCAGATAGGCATACAGGAGCAGAATCTGCCTAAAGACTATTATGTCATCCGCAAGAAGATTGAGTTTAAGGATGATAAGACTGGCAGTTGCATCACAATACTGCCCGACGAGCAATTCAGCGTTACCGCCATGTGCTCCTTTGAGTCAAAATTCATCAACTCGCAGTTTGCCACCCTCGACGACGTCAAGGACTTCCCAAAGGAGATAGCCTCGGCGCGAACCTTCGTCTTTGTGCGCGACATCATACCTCTGCTTGAGCAAAACCTCATCAAGGGAGGTGACCTCGACAATGCCATCGTGATATATGAGCGCAAGGTGAGTCAGGAGAATCTTGACAAACTTGCTGACTTGATAAAGGTGCCTCACATGGATGCGGAGAAGATTGGATACATACAGAATCGTCCGCTCACTTGGGAGAACGAATGTACACGTCATAAGTTGCTCGATGTCATCGGCGACATGGCTCTCATCGGCAAACCCATAAAGGGACGTATTGTGGCAACACGTCCTGGTCATACGATAAACAACAAGTTTGCGCGACTCATCCGTAAGGAGATAAAGAAGCACGCCGTACAGGCTCCTATCTATGACCCCACAGAAGAACCACTGATGGATATCAAGCGCATACACGAACTCTTGCCCCACCGCTATCCTATGGCATTGGTTGACAAGGTTATACGTATCGGCTCCAACTACATAGAGGGTCTAAAGAACATAACCTACAACGAGGGATTCTTTCAGGGACATTTCCCCGGCGAACCAGTCATGCCAGGCGTATTGCAGATAGAAGCCATGGCACAATGCGGAGGACTTCTTGTATTGAATACAATGGACGAACCTCAGCGTTGCTCCACATATTTCCTCGCCATCAATGACGTGAAGTTCCGTCAGAAAGTCGTGCCAGGCGACACGCTCCTCTTCAGAGTGGAAATGATATCCGCCATACGCCACGGCATAGCCTCCATGAAGGGTTATTGCTTCGTGGGTGACAAGGTAGTGTCAGAAGCCACTTTCACGGCACAGATTACTGTAAACAAATAGTTATTTAGTCCAATAAAAATATTCACTCGACATGAATAATATCAGTCCATTGGCATATGTGCATCCTAATGCAAAACTCGGTGACGGCAACATCATAGGACCATTCTGCGTGATAAATGAAGACGTGGAGATTGGCGACAACAACAATCTTGTCAGCCATGTCATCCTGCATGACGGTTGTCGCATGGGATCGGGCAACGAGGTGTTTCCCGGTGCCAGTCTGTCGACAAAACCGCAAGATCTGAAATATCACGGTGAGAAAACATATTGCTTCATCGGCGACAACAACTCCATACGTGAGAATGTGACCTTCTCCCGTGGCACCGCCTCAAAAGAGAAGACTGTCATCGGCAATGGCAACCTGTTTATGGAGGATGTGCACATCGCCCACGACTGCGTGGTGGGAAGCGGATGCATCATCGGCAACAGTACGAAGATAGCAGGTGAGATCACCATCGACGACTATGCCATCATCTCTGCCTGCGTGCTCGCACATCAGTTTATACATATCGGTTCCTACGTGATGATACAGGGTGGAGCGAAACTGCCTATGGACGTGCCTCCTTATGTCATCGTGGGTAAAGAGCCTACACGCTATTGCGGACTCAACCTCGTCGGTCTGCGCCGACGTGGCTACTCCAACGAGCGCATAGAACGCATACACAATGCCTACCGTCTCATCTACGGTCAGGAGCTTCGCTCGGAGGTCATAGAGAAGATGAAGCAGATGGGTGATGACGAAGATATCAACTACATCATCCGCTTTGTGGAAAGTTCGCAGAGAGGCATCATCCGATAAAGGAGGTGTATGAGGGTATGAAGACTCTGGTAGTGATACTGGGACCTACAGGTGTTGGCAAGACGGAGAAAACTCTTGCCATAGCCCGTCAGTTATGCGTTCCTGTAATCAATGCCGACTCCCGTCAGATTTTCAAAGAGATACCGATAGGTTCTGCCGCACCCACTTCGGAGCAACAGAACTTGGTCAAGCACTTCTTCGTGGGCACTCACTCCATCCACGACTACTATTCCGCAGCACAGTATGAGGCAGACGTCATGACTCTGCTTGAAGAGCAGTTCAGCCATCATGACTGGGCTTTGCTCAGCGGCGGTTCGATGATGTATATCGATGCCGTGTGCAAGGGTCTTGACGACATACCGACCGTAGATGACACGACACGCAATCTCTATAAGCGACGATTAGAGGAAGAAGGCATCAGCGCCATGCTTCAGGAACTGCAGACCGTAGACCCCGAACACTATGCAATAGTAGACCACAACAATCCGCGACGCATCATCCACGCCCTTGAGATATGCCATATGACGGGCAAGACCTACACGAGTTTTCGCACGGGAGTGAAGAAGACACGCCCCTTTAATATAATAAAGGTGGGACTCGACCGACCGCGCGATGAGATGTATGAGAGGATAAACCTGCGCGTGGAGAAGATGATGGACGAAGGACTGGAGCAGGAAGCCCGAAACGTATATAAGTATCGCCACCTAAACTCCCTCAACACAGTGGGTTTTAAGGAGATGTTTCAGTATTTCGATGGCGACATAGACCTCAAAGAGGCCATTAGGCGCATACAGTCCAACACGCGTCGCTATATGCGCAAGCAGGTGACATGGTTTCGCCATGACGACGAGATCAGATGGTATCATCCCGATGATGACATAAAAATAATATAGACAAATGGAAAAATCAAACAAGGTTCTGCGTTTCTTTGCAGCATGTTGGCATAAAACCATTAAATTTCTCCGTTGGTATAAGCATCTCTACATGGGAACACCATGGTGGAAGAAGACTCTGGCGGCAGTTTGCTCAATCATAGTGTTCTTCTTTCTCTATCTCGGTGCTGTAGATGTCAACCTCTTCTGGCTCTTCGGCAAGTCGCCGGGCTTCAGCCGCATCAAGGATCCGATAACATCGCAGGCAAGCGAAATATATAGTGCCGACAGCGTGTTGATCGGCAAGTTCTTCAATGAAAACCGCACGCCTGTGACCTATGAAGAGGTGAACCCTCTCTTTTGGAAATGCCTCATCGACACCGAGGACGAGCGCTTCTATAGCCACCACGGCATCGACGTGATGGGACTCTTCGCCGCTGCCAAGGATGCAGCCACAGGAAGGGGCGGACGTGGAGCGTCTACCATCACGCAGCAGTTGGCAAAGAATATGTTCCGCGTGAGAACCCAATACAGCACAGGTCTGCTGGGCAAAATCCCTGGCGTGAAGATGCTCATCATGAAGACCAAGGAGTGGATTATCGCCACCAAGCTGGAGATGGTCTACGACAAGAAACATATTCTGGAGATGTATGCCAACACGGTGGACTTCGGTAGCAATGCCTATGGCATAAAGACTGCCTGCAAGACTTACTTCAAGACTTCGCCTAAGGACATGACGACCGACCAGGCTGCCGTACTTGTGGGTATGCTCAAGGCTACGACCTATTATAATCCTAAAATAAATCCCGAAAACAGCAAGAAGCGCCGCAATCAGGTGCTGGAAAACATGCGCTCGCACGGCGACCTCACACAAAGCCAATGCGACTCTCTGAAGGAGACCGACATACAACTCCTCTACACCGTGGAGAACAACTATGACGGCAAGGCTCAGTATTTCCGTGAGGCTGTGGCCGATGAACTCAAGGGATGGTGCGAAGACAATGGATATGACCTCTACTCAAGCGGTCTGAAGATATACACCACTCTCGACTCCAAGATGCAGCAGTATGCCGAAGAGGCTGCGGCAAAGCAGATGAAGCAGGTGCAGCGCAACTTCAAAAACCACTGGGGCAACAACGACCCATGGGTGGACGAGCACGGCAAGGTAATACCTGGATTTATCGAGGGCATCGTACAGCGTCAGCCTGTATATAAATATCTCTCCGAGAAATATCCACATAACCCCGACTCTATCTCATATTATCTCAACCAGCCTCACCCTGTGAAGGTGTTCACTTGGGATAGCGACTCGCTCGAGACCACCAAGTATCTCTCGGTCATCGACTCTGTGAAATACATGGTGAAGTTCATGCACTGCTCGTTTGTGGCAATGGAACCTCAGACAGGATATGTGAAGGCTTATGTGGGCGACATCAACTTCAAGTCATGGAAATATGACAAGGCACAGGCTATGCGCCAGCCAGGTTCCACATTCAAACTCTTCGTCTATACCGAAGCCATGAACCAGGGTCTCACTCCTTGCGACAAGCGTCGCGACGAGTTCTTCACCATGAAGGTGTGGGACAACAAGGAGAAGAAGGAGGTGAGCTGGACTCCATCAAATGCCAACGGCTATTTCACCGGCGACTCCATGCCGCTGAAGAGCGCCTTCGCACGAAGCATCAACTCCATAGCCGTGCGCCTCGGTCAGGAGGTGGGTATCAGCAGAATATCTCATACTGCCAACAACATGGGTATCAAGAGTCCGCTCGACGAAACTCCTTCGCTGGCGCTCGGCAGTTCGGATGTCAACTTGCTCGAACTTGTCAATGCCTACTGCACCGTGGCTGACAACGGACGTCACCACACTCCGGTGCTCGTGACGCGCGTGGTCGACAACAAGGGCAAAGAGGTGTATGTGTCACCTTCCACTGAGGAGCAGGTCATCCCCTATAAGAGTGCATTCCTCATGCAGCAGATGCTTCAGGCCGGTATGCGCGAACCTGGTGGTACATCGATGAGCCTCTGGGGATATGTCGGAAAGGCCAAGGATACAGACTTCGGAGGAAAGACCGGTACATCCAACAACCACTCCGACGCATGGTTTATGGGCGTGAGTCCTAAACTGGTGTGCGGAGCATGGGTAGGCGGCGAATACCGATGCATACACTTCCGCACAGGAGCATTGGGACAAGGCAGCCGCACGGCGCTTCCTATCTGCGGATATTTCCTGCAGTCGGTAATGGAAGACCCTGCCTACAGTCGCTATCACGGTCACTTCGCAGCTCCTACCGACGACAACATCACGAGTTCGATGTATAACTGCGCAAGTTACTACACTCAGAAGAAGGATACTCTCGATGCAGACTCGCTGAAGTTTGAATATGAAGATGTCGTGGAGGGCGAAGACAACCTCAACTTGCCTCACGAGCGACACGAGAAGAAAGAAAACGAGGAACAACTGCCCAAGCACAGCGAGGAGGCTGTCATATTGGACGAGCTATAAATAAAGGAATATAAGATTTGGACAACAAGGCGAACAACAAGACCGACATGGTGGACAAGGACAATCAGGAGTTGCAGAATGCGCTCCAGATTATCCAGTACACACGGCGTTCGCTTTTTCTCACGGGAAAGGCAGGCACGGGAAAGTCTACCTTTCTCCGCTATATAGCAAACAACACGAAGAAGAAATGCGTGGTGCTGGCTCCCACCGGCATAGCCGCAATAAATGCCGGTGGGTGCACGCTCCACAGTTTCTTCAAACTCCCCTTCCACCCTCTTCTTCCCAATGACACGCAGTTTAGCATAAGGAAGATCCGCGACACTCTGAAATATAACTCCGAAAAGCGCAAACTCCTGCAGGAACTCGAACTCATCATCATCGACGAGATAAGTATGGTGAGGGCTGACATAATAGATTTCATCGACAAGGTCTTGAGAATCTATTGCCGCAACATGCGCGAACCTTTTGGCGGCAAGCAACTTCTCCTCGTGGGCGATGTCTATCAGTTGGAACCCGTGGTCAAGGAAGACGAGCGACGCCTGTTGCAGGAGTTTTATACCAGCCCCTATTTCTTCAATGCCCACGTATTCCGAGAGATGGGTCTTGTGAGTATCGAACTCAAGAAGGTGTATCGCCAAAACGACCCTAAATTCATCTCCATACTCGACAACATACGCACATCTCACGTCAGCGAGAGCGACCTGGCAATGGTTAACACCTGCGTAGGTCATGATGTCACTCACGACGGACTCTCCATCACTCTGTCCACACGCCGCGATGTGGTGGACCACATCAATGAGGAGAAATTGAAGGAACTCCCCGACTCGCCCGTAATATATAAAGGTGTGGTGAAAGGCGAGTTTCCCGAGAGCAGCCTCCCCACTCCATTGGAACTGGAACTGAAACTCGGTGCACAGATCATGTTCAACAAGAACGATAAGTGCAAGCGTTGGGTCAACGGCACACTGGGTGTCATCATAGGATTCTCCGACGATGAGTCTGAGACGATATATGTGCACACCGACAACGACCAGGACGTGGAAGTGGAACGCGAAGTGTGGAGCAATGTGAAATACACCTTCAACGAGACCGAGAAGAAGATAGAGGAACATGAGATAGGCACCTACACGCAATATCCTCTGCGACTGGCATGGGCCATCACCGTGCACAAGAGCCAGGGTCTGACATTCAAGAATGTGAAGATAGACTTCACAGGCGGAGTCTTTGCCGCGGGTCAGACATATGTGGCCCTGTCACGCTGCACATCGCTCGAGGGCATAAGTCTGCAGAAACCTGTGCGCCGCAGCGACGTGTTTATCCGACCTGAGGTTGCCAACTTCGCCAAAAGCTATAATGACGAGTCGCGCATAAACACCGCACTCAAGCAGAGTCGCGCCGACAAACTCTATCATGATGCCTCCGAAGCTTTCGCTGAAGGAAATATGCAGGAAGCGCTCGACGCTTTCTTTCTCGCCATACACTCACGCTATGACATCGAGAAGCCAGCTGCCAAACGCCTCATCAGGCGCAAGCTCAATGTCATAAACCACCTGAAGGAAGAAAAGGAGCAACTCATCAAGAAGATGAAAGAGCGCGAGGAAACCATCCGCTCGCTGGCTGTGGAATATTGCATGATGGGAAAGGAATGTGAAGACGAGGGCATGAAGGAAGCTGCCATACGCAACTACGAGAAAGCCATAAAACTCTGTCCCGACTATCCCGAACCAAAGCGAAGGATAAAGAAGCTGAAGAAATGAGGTGAGAATTTATAGCCCTCAGCACAAGTTTTTACAAAGATGTTACAATTACTCCCTTCCAGTTGACGCATGTCAACAAGAAAGGGAATTTTCATAATAAAACATCAAATTGTTTGCGCACACACAGAAAAGTCTCTACCTTTGCATCAGCTTTAGGGAAGAAAGGAATTCTAAAACAAGAATATCTGGAAACACTCCCCTAACAAGCTAAAGGAAAGGTAATAGATTGTTTAGGTTAGTAGTAATAGATTTAGGTTTTTAGTTATTAGTTTAAGGTAATTAGACAGATTGTTTAACAGGGTATAATGGAGGCCGTGAGGCTACCATTTTTCCAAGAAAAAGGATTTTTAGTTAAACATAGGTAATCGCCGGGGCTCGTGAAGAGTCCCGGCGATTATCTTTTTATACCGTTCACTAATCAAAGAGGGTCTGCTTAGTGGTTGCAGACTTTCGTTATGTCAACCGTAAAGTTGTCATTGCCATTAGCGGGCATAAACTTGCCGCGGGCTTCGAGGAAATCCACGAGTTCGGCGGCGGTCATTCCTTCCACCGAGCAAGTGCAGAACTGCTCGTCTGCGCCGAAACGCGCGATGATAGCATCAATGAGTTGTTGCTTTGTTGCATAACTGTTACCCTCCATCATGTGGAGTACTTCATGTCCATGTGTCATAGTCGTTTTGCTTTTTTATCTTATGCAAAGATAATATGTAAATCACAGAAAACTGTCATTCATCGACATTAATTTACAGGAGGTACGGCGCCCTCGCCGTACCCATCGCCAGTGACCATTGGTAATTGTAGTAGGTGCAGCGTCCTCGCTGCACCCTTCTCTAACAAGCAATATCAATTGAGGAATTCCTGCCTCGTGGTACGGCGAGGGCGCCGTACCTCCTAAGGGTGCAGCGGGGACGCAGCACCTACTATGAATAGATACAACCAAAGTAGATGGGATTTGAAAATTAGAAGACTGCAAGAGTGCTTTCTTGAAAAAGATTTCATAATTTTGCAGTTACTTGTTGGATTCACGTGCCGTACTGGAAGGTAAAGCATGTGAAAGGGTAACTATTTAGACATTCTGATTAATTTATGAGCGAACTCCCAAGTCTTATCCAAGACCTTGCCCTCATCCTCATTGTGGCAGGCATAGTGACCATCATCTTCAAGCGACTCAAGCAGCCTCTTGTCCTCGGATATGTGGTGGCAGGCTTTCTCGTAAGTCCCAAGATGCCGTATATCATGTCGGTGGTTGACATCGCCAACATACACACGTGGGCGGATATCGGAGTGATGTTCCTCTTGTTCTCCCTCGGTCTCGACTTCTCATTCAAGAAGATACTCAAGATGGGGTCGTCGCCATTCATCGCCACGTGCGTCGTGGTGTTCTGCATGATAGTGCTCGGCATAACGGTGGGCCACGCCTTCGGTTGGGGACGCATGGACTGCATATTCCTCGGAGGCATGCTCGCCATGAGTTCCACCACCATCATCTACAAGGCTTTCGACGACCTCGGACTGCGGCAGCAAGGCTTTACGAGCATGGTGATGAGCGTGCTCATCCTTGAGGACATGCTCGCCATCGTGTTGATGGTGATGCTTTCGGCACTGGCTTCGGAGGCCACGCTCAGCGGAGGGCAGATGTTGGAAAGCGTGCTGCGCATCGCCTTCTTCCTCATATTGTGGTTTGTGGTCGGCATCTTCGCCATTCCGTGGTTGCTGCGTTCTTCGCGCAAACTGATCAACAACGAGACTCTGCTCATCATCGCACTCGGACTGTGCTGCGCCATGGCGGTGATTTCCACAAAGGTGGGCTTCAGCAGCGCATTCGGAGCATTCGTGATGGGTTCCATCCTTGCCGAAACGGTGGAGGCAGAGAAGATAATAAAACTCGTGGAACCGGTGAAAAACCTCTTCGGAGCTGTATTCTTCGTGTCGGTGGGTATGCTTGTGGATCCGCAAATCCTGGTGGAATACAGTTTACCGATTCTCGTGCTCGTGCTAACGATACTCGTCGGACAGTCCATCTTCGGTTCGTTTGGATTTCTGCTCAGCGGACAGTCGCTAAAATCTGCCATGCAGTGCGGATTCTCCATGGCACAGATAGGCGAGTTTTCATTTATCATCGCCTCGCTCGGTCTGTCGTTGGGCGTGATAGGCGATTTCCTCTACCCCGTAGTGGTGGCTGTGTCGGTGATAACGACATTCCTCACACCTTACATGATACGCCTGTCAACCCCAGCATACAATAATCTGGAGCGTCATCTCTCAAAGAATATCATACGCATTCTCAACGACTTCGCACTGAGCCGTCCGTCATCTACACCGCAGGGCAACTGGCGCAGACTTGTGTTGCAGATGCTGCGCAACACGGTGATATATTCCATCCTTTCGGTAGCTGTCATTGCGCTGATGTTCTCGTTTGCCCTCATTCCGTTGCGGCAACTGATGCCCTTGGAATGGGCCAACGACGTGTGCGGACTGCTCACGGTGGCATTGATATCGCCATTCCTGCGCGCCATGGTGATGAAAAAAAACCGCAGCAAGGAGTTTAAGTTGCTATGGCGTGGAAACAAGATGAACCGCGCGTCATTGAGCTTCACCGTGGTGGTGCGCTTTGTCATTGCGATGGGCTTCGTCTTCTACATCTGCAACTATCTCACTCACTTCACCAAAGCCATCATTGTGGTTATCGCCATCGTGCTGGTGACGCTGATGATACAGTCACGGCAACTGAAGAAAAGGAGCATACGCATGGAGCGCCTGTTCATGCAAAACCTGCACTCGCGCGACATCAAGGCACAGGTCTACGGACACAAGCGACCGCTCTATGAGGGTCATCTGCTCGACAGGGATATACACATCTCTGATTTTGATGTACCCGAGGACTCTTCGTGGGCGGGAATGACGCTCGCCGAACTGAAACTCGCTTCTAAGTTTGGTGTAAACGTGAGTAGCATACTGCGTGGCAGACAGAGGATTAACATCCCGAGCGGCGATGCGCGCATCTTCCCTGGCGACAAGATACAGGTCATTGGTAGCGACGACCAGCTCACCACCTTCAGCAACGCGCTGAAAACAAACCTGCAACCGGAGGACATCAATATAGAGAAAAGGGAAATGAAGCTCCGCCAGCTCGTGATAAGCAGTAAGGGATGTTTCTTCGGCAAGACATTGTCAGAGAGCGGCATACGCGACGTTTACGGATGTATGGCTGTGGGTATAGAGAAGGGGGAGGAAAACTTGTCGCCACTTTCGCCCAACCATAAGTTCAAGAAGGAAGACACCATCTGGGTGGTCGGCGAAAACGATGATTTGGAACGGTTGATGGAAGCCAACAGGACGAAACAGGAATAATACCGCTGAAGACACACCCTGAAAGAATTGAGAGATTCCTATTTGCGATGATACAGCGAGGGCGCTGTACCTCCTAGGGCAAAGCGAGGACGCTTCGCCTACTATGAAATGCATTCCATAGTAGGTGCTGCGTCCTCATTATAATTGGAGTATTTATAGTAGGTGCTGCGTCCTCGCTGCACCCCTTTTATTTTTGGGTAATCTTAGGAGGTACGGCGCCCTCGCCGTACCAGCCGCAAGCGAAAAATATCAATTAAAGGATTCCTACTTGCGATGGTACAGCGAGGGCGCTGTACCTCCTAGGGCAAAGCGAGGACGCTTCGCCTACTATGGTTACCATTGGCTTTTTCAAAGTGGTACAGCGAGGGCGCTGTACCTCCTAATGCTTGTCTAATAAAGTTTTCATATCCTACTCCAAACTTATTTCTGCCTAACATATAAATCCCACGAGGCTAACTAAAAACTGCTTCGCCAAACTTATATTTAGTTAAATACAAGTTTGGCGAAAGAAAATATAAGTTATATTTAAGTAAATATAAGTTAGGCGAAGCAGTTGTTGGTTAACTTAAATTGATTTATAGGTAAACTCCAATTAGTTTAGAACATAATGACCAATATCGAAAGCAGACCGAAGACGAGGATGTTGCGGGAGGTCATGCCCAACACCATATTCAATTCTCTACCTTGCAGTCGCGACATCTTCTTATATGCCTGTAAATTAAGCAAAAGGTAGATAAACATTAACGCTGATTTTGCGGTAAAACCGTCGTATATCGCCATTAGCAATGCTGCCGCTATGCCCAGCAAGAGATAGAGCCGCCTGCCCCACTTGCGTCCTGTCATAACTATGAGTGTGCGCTTGCCGTCGCGACGGTCATTGTCGATGTCGCGATAGTTGTTGAGAACAAGCAGATTGTCTACCGCCAGTCCGCACGCCAGCGAAGCGCAGATGACGGGCATCGTCACGGCGCCTACTAATATATAATATGTGATGCTGACGGGAACAAGTCCGAAGAAGAGTAATACGAGCAGATCGCCAAGTCCTATATAGGAGAACAACACGGTATAGAGCAGACAGAACACGACGCAGGCTATGCCCACAATGAGCATCTGCAAACCACCATAGAAGATAAGAGGCAATCCGACGCATCCTGCCAAGGCTGTAGTAATGAGCAATGCCACGAGCATCGCCTTGGGTGTCACCCACCCCATAGAGCAAGCTCTTGGCGGACCGAGACGGGTGGCGGCATCGTCATTGCCGTGTCTCCAGTCGAAATAGTCGTTGACGAAGTTGGCGTCTATCTGCATGACAAATGCAAAGAGCAGACAGAGGAGTCCAGGAACGAAATCTATCTGAAGAGAGGTGTCCTTGGCGGCGAGCGCCATGCCCATGATGACGGGGATGGCTGCTGCCGTAAGCGTTTTGGGGCGCATGGCGAGTATCCATGCTCTCAAGGAATTGGTTTTTATGTTCATTCTTTACAGTTACTATTCTTTAGTAGGTGCAGCGTCCTCGCTGCACCACATAGCAAACGTGCGCGCCCCGTAGGGGCAACTGCTTTCAGCTTGGTTGAGATTATGTAGTTGCCCTTACAGGGCGCGGCTGGTATTCATAGTAGGCGAAGCGTCCTCGCTTTGCCCCGCAAGCAAGAAATTCTCAATTGAGAGGGTGCAGCGGGGACGCAGCACCTACTATGGTTACCTTTGCCAGCTAATATTTCAATCTTTCCATATTTCAATCTTTCCATATTAAAACGGCGAGGGCGCCGTACCTCCTAAGAGTGCAGCGAGGATGCATCTGCTATGAAATGGTAATCATAACTTTCAACCTTCAACTTTCAACCTTCAACTTTCAACTTTGCAAACAGTCGTTCAAACTGTCGCTTTAGTTCCGCCTCGTCAGCCACGACCTTGCGTATTTCCTTAAGCCGCTGCGAATTGGGCGAGTTAGGTATCCATAGTTTTATATATCCATGTTCGGAATATTTCTCCATCATATGCTGGCGAAAGCGCTCCCAGTGACCGTTGTCGTCCATTTCGGGATAGTGCTCCAGACCAAACTGTATGGTGCGCGTGAATACCCGCTCCATCTCCAGTTCGCGGTCAGCCTCAGCCACGATCTTGCCGTAAAGACTGCGTGGCTGGCGCGAACTTGACGCGCGATGGTCTTCCACAGCTTCTTTCATGATGCGCAGCTGTTCGGGCGAAAACCATTTTCTGAGTCGTGCGTCGGCAAGAAGAATCTTACCGCTCGTGATGTGGTGAATGGCGCGCGGACCGGAAAGTCCGAGGTCATGATAGGCTGCTATGACATAAGCCATATCCTCGTCGGCACCCAACTGGCGTGCGAGGACAAGGCTCTCCTTGATGACCGACTGCACATGACGCAAGCCATGCGAGAGGCCGAAGTCCTTGTATCGGGGGAGAATCTGCTTCTCCACAAATTCCATAATCTCCAGATTCATAGCTAAAAGATGATGTATTGACGGCCGTCTTATCTGACCGTGATGTGGAAGCAACTCTGCTTCTTCTCATATTTTATATAGCAACGCTCCTGCTTGCGGAAGTCATTGAGCACCTCCGAGAGCACCCATTTCAAAGTATCATTGGTGACAGGGCGGCGCTTGATGCCATCGGGATCTTCCACTGTGGTGTAGCGATTGTAGCATATGTCGAAGGTGGTGCCATAGCGATGGCAAGAGTTGGGGGCGGCATTGGCATTATGCTTGAGCAGTTTCTCCACGTCCTCCTGCGTGCGAAGTACGCTCGTCACGATGACCTTGTGAAGAGGTATGCCCTTAATCTGCAGGGAGTCGAAATACACAGCGCCTATATCCTGCAGCAATGCCGCAGCCGATGGCACAAGATAGGGAATGCTGCTCTTGGCCTTGTCGATGGTGAAATAAGGATTTGACCCCACGTATACGAGTTCGTCCTTGCGCTGTTCTGCCTCAGCACGGTCCTTCACTATGTTGACACCGTTCTTTTCGGCAGCAATGAGCTGCACATCATTCTGGTCGGGAAAGCACTTGTCGAAACTCGACACGCTATATATGCGGTGAGGTGTAAACGGTTGTTGCTGTTGCGGTTGTCGCGGTTTTTCCGCCTTATGCTCCACCACAGGCTTACTGACAACAGTGTCTGCCACTACGATGGAATCGGCTTTTTCTGACTCTTGTGACGGATGAGCTATCTGTGGATAAAACTGTCGCGCCAAAGCGAGAATTACCACACCGACACAAAACAACTGAACATATCTTTGGGGAGAAATCTTCTTCATCTTTTATGACTTATATTGCAAAGTTAACAAAATAATCTGTCATTGGTATAATTCTTGTATGTCAATTCTTTGAATCTTTGTTATTTTTTCCGTAATTTTGCAGAAACAAATTCAGATACGAGTTGATAGAGAAACATGTAATTCTGGAGGATATTGATCCTGTGACGTTCTACGGGGTCAATAATTGTCATTTCCAAATGCTCAGGTCATTATTTCCTAAGCTGAGGATTGTGGCAAGGGACAATGTGGTCCATTTGCGCGGAAGCGAGGAGGACATTGCCGACGTGGAGGAAAGCATAGAAAAGCTCCGCAGACACATCGCAAAATACAACACCATAACAGACGAGGATATCCTTGACATCGTGAAAGGACGGCAGATACACGACTCTGCGTCAAAGGGTGTCATAGTGTATAATATGTCGGGCAAGCCCATCAAGGCACGCTCGCAAAACCAGCAGAAACTTGTCGATGCCTTCGACAAGAACGACATGGTGTTTGCCGTAGGACCAGCCGGTTCGGGAAAGACTTACCTCAGTATAGCCCTGGCGGTGAAAGCCCTTAAGGAGAAGACTGCCAAGAAGATAATACTCAGTCGTCCTGCGGTGGAAGCGGGCGAAAAGCTCGGATTCCTGCCCGGCGACATGAAGGACAAGATAGACCCCTATCTGCAACCACTCTATGACTCGCTTCAGGACATGCTCCCCGCAGCAAAACTTCAGGACATGATGGACAAGGGCATCATACAGATAGCACCTCTGGCATTCATGCGAGGCAGAACTCTCAACGATGCCGTCGTCATACTCGACGAGGCGCAGAACACCACCACGGCACAGATAAAGATGTTTCTCACCCGTATGGGATGGAACACAAAGATGATTATCACCGGCGACCTGACACAGATAGACCTGCCCCGACAGCAATTGAGCGGCATGAAGGAGGCGGTGACCATATTGGAAGGCATAGAAGGTATCAGTATTATTAAATTAGGTAATAAGGATATCGTGCGCCACAAGCTCGTGACACGAATAGTAGAAGCATACAACAAACATATAATCCCAAGTAACAATGAAAGCGCTAACAAGAACTGATTTCCATTTTGAAGGACAAAAGAGTGTTTACAACGGCAAGGCACGTGACGTATACAACATCAATGACGACCTGCTCGTAATCGTTGCCACCGACCGCATCTCAGCATTTGACGTTGTCCTGCCGAAAGGCATTCCGTTCAAAGGTCAGGTACTCAACCAGATTGCAGCAAAATTTCTCGACAGCACAAGTGACATCTGTCCTAACTGGAAACTTGCCACCCCAGACCCTATGGTGACTGTAGGACTGAAGTGTGAGAGTTTCAAAGTGGAAATGATTATCCGCGGCATACTTACGGGTTCTGCATGGCGCGAATATAAAAACGGTTGCCGCGAGATATGCGGCGTGGCTCTGCCAGAGGGCATGCGCGAGAACGAGGCATTCCCAGAGCCAATCATCACTCCTACGACAAAGGCTGACGAGGGTCATGACCTCAACATATCAAAGGAGGAAATCATCCGTACGGGACTGGTTTCTGCCGAAGACTACGCCATCATCGAGGACTACACACGCAAGCTCTTCAAGCGCGGTCAGGAGATAGCAAAGAAGCATGGCCTCATCCTCGCAGACACGAAATATGAGTTCGGCAAGCGCGACGGCAAGGTTTACCTCATCGACGAGATACACACTCCAGACTCAAGTCGCTACTTCTATGCCGACGGTTACGAGGAGAAGGTGGAGAAGGGCGAACCACAGAAACAACTCTCTAAGGAATTCCTCCGCCAGTGGCTCATCGAGCACAACTTCATGAACGAGCCAGGTCAGACCATGCCTGAGATTACCGACGAATATGCAGACAGCGTGTCAGAGCGCTACATAGAACTCTATGAGCACATCACAGGCGAGAAGTTTGAGAAGGCTAAAGAGGAGGACAACATCGCTCTTCGCATCGAGAAGAACGTGACCGAATATCTCAAGAGCCTGTAATCCACACATTACTCAACAGCGGAAATGGCAGAGGACTACGCACAGGAAAAGATAAAGCCTTACGGAGGCAAAGGGGAAAAGGGCAAACTTGTGGAACAGATGTTTGACAACATTGCCCCTGCCTATGACAAACTCAACCATCGTCTGTCGTGGAATATCGACAGGCGGTGGCGAAAGATTGCCATCAAGCAACTGCAGGACTTCGCTCCGAAGAAGATGCTCGACATCGCAACGGGAACTGGCGACTTCGCCATACTGTCAGCCATGACGCTTCATCCCGACAGCCTTGTCGGTGCCGACATTTCCGAGGGCATGATGAATATCGGCAGGCAGAAGGTGAAGGAACTGGGCATGGATGATGTCGTCAGTTTCAAGAAGGAGGATTGCCTCAACCTTTCCTTTGACGACAACACCTTTGATGCCATCACCGTGGCTTTCGGCATAAGAAACTTCCAAGACCTCGACCGCGGACTCAGAAATATGTGTCGTGTGCTCCGCAAAGGCGGCAGACTGGTCATCATCGAACTGACTACGCCAGTGAAGTTTCCCATGAAGCAACTCTTCGCCATATACCGCAAGACGGTGCTCCCCGTGTATGGTCGCCTCGTGTCAAAGGATGCATCGGCATATGATTATCTCAACAAGACCATAGCGGCATTCCCGCAGGGAGAGAAGATGCAGACAATACTGCAGAAAGCGGGATTCAGCAATGTGAAGTTTCGCAGGCTGACATTCGGCATCTGCACATTATACACCGCCCAGAAAGACTAACCAAGAACAAGAGTATTCGATATGGACAAGTACGGACTGATAGGAGAAAAGCTCGGTCACTCTTTCTCTAAGAACTTTTTCAACGAGAAGTTTGAAAACGAACATGTCGATGCGCAATACCTCAACTTCGAGATACCCGAGATAAGCGAGTTGAAGGCTGTGCTCGACACTAATCCCGAACTTAAGGGACTGAATGTTACCATACCTTATAAACAGCAGATTATCCCCTACCTCAATGACATCACTACAGAGGCTAAGGAGATAGATGCCGTGAACGTGGTGAAGATCACGCGCAAGAAAGGCAAAGTGCATCTGAAGGGATACAACAGCGACGTGATAGGTTTCCGCAATAGCATAAAACCTCTGCTCGAACCTTGTCACAAGAAGGCTCTCATCCTCGGTACGGGCGGTGCGTCGAAAGCCGTAGCTTACGGACTGAAGACTCTCGGACTGGAATATCAGTTTGTCAGCCGCAACAGAAAGGACGGATGCATAACCTATGACGACATCACGCCAGAGACCTTAGATGAATATAAGGTAATAGTAAACTGCACACCGCTGGGCATGTACCCCAACTTCGAGACTTGTCCCGAACTGCCCTACTCTGCCCTCAACAACCGCAACCTGCTCTACGACTTGGTATATAATCCCGACGAGACTCTGTTTCTCTCAAAGGGACGCCAGCAGGGGGCTATAACAAAGAACGGACTCGAAATGCTCCTGCTGCAAGCATATGCCAGTTGGGAATTTTGGAACGAATAATTATCTCCCAAGTTGGGATTTATAGAACGAATATTTATTTCTATGGACAACAGATACATGATGCGCGGTGTCAGTGCCGCAAAGGAAGATGTTCACAACGCGATAAAGAACATCAACAAAGGTTTGTACCCACAGGCTTTCTGCAAGATCATCCCCGACATCCTCGGCGGCGATCCTGAGTATTGCAATATCATGCATGCCGACGGCGCGGGCACGAAGTCTTCACTCGCCTACATCTACTGGAAAGAGACTGGCGACCTGTCGGTGTGGAAAGGCATTGCACAGGATGCCCTTATCATGAATACGGACGACTTGCTCTGCGTGGGCGCCGTGGACAATATCCTCGTGTCGAGCACCATCGGAAGAAACAAGATGCTCAT
>CAVKNF010000009.1:0-5996 GCA_963657415.1 bacterium
TTGGTGCCTGAAGGTCAAGGCGCAGTCCTTCTTCCTCCACAGTCTTGGCTGTAGCGGGACCGAAGGCACCGATTTTGATGTCACCCTGCTCAAAGTTAGGGAAGTTCTTCTTAAGAGCGCGCACGCCAGTAGGGCTGAAGAAGAGCAGCATGTCATAATTGAAATTATTCTTCTCCTCCTCTGTGAAGTCGTTGCTCACGGTGCGATACATGACGCACTCCTGATGACGTAGTCCTTTGGCGTCGAGCAGATTCTTGATGTCGTCATTGTGCACGCTGCTCAGCGGAACGAGGAA
This sequence comes from bacterium, assembly GCA_963657415.1. Taxonomy (GTDB): domain Bacteria; phylum Bacteroidota; class Bacteroidia; order Bacteroidales; family Bacteroidaceae; genus Prevotella. The sequence continues at coordinate 296 of CAVKNF010000009.1, forward strand.
TTTCTCGTTCTTGTGCTTCATCATCTGTGGGATGAGGTCGTCCATCTTGCCTGTAGTACCGAAGAAGATCTTGCGCTTTCTGTACTGCACATACTTCTGTATGTAGAGGGAAATTGTCTCTATAGGACAGAAGTACTTCATTGTCTCGGGAATGGTGATACGCATTTCCTTGGCAAGATTGAAGTAGTTGTCGATGGCGTGGCGTGAGGTGAATACCACTGCTGTGTAGTCAAGAAGATTGATCTTCTGCAGACGGAATTCCTTGTTGTCCAATCCTTCCACTTTGAAGAATGGGCGGAATACGCACTCCACTCCACATTCGTTCTCTATTTCAAAATAAGGCGACTTGTTGCTTTCTGGTTTTGGTTGCGATACCAATATCTTCTTTATCATCGTTGTCCTATAGGTTGATTTTCAAATTTTCGCTGATTACAGTCAGTATTGACCATACCAGGGTGGCTGGTATTAGTTCCAGGGTGCAAAGGTACAAAATAAATCCCGGATAGGCTCCCCGTTGTAAGAAAAAGATTCTGTGGAGTTTGTAAAATGACATTATTTCGTATATACCGATCACAGATAGGGAGTAAATGAGCGATATTTTGATGTCGAGATTAAAAAATGACTGCACAAGAGACATAGGCAGGAGCAGCATGCCGAGGCAAGCGTTGAGGAAGAGCGACGAACCGTTCCACTGCCGATTTTGCTCTTTGCTGAAGAATACCCATCCCACTATAGACTGCAGTATGGACTTTATCAGGAAATATGATGCGAAGACACCCGTAAACAAGGCTGTCATCTCGTATTGTCCTATGGTAAACGTGTTGGCCACGAAATAATTCAGATAGTAGATGAAGAGGATGGCAAGCAGCAGACAGGCTTCTATTGCCATGCCCAACTGTATGCGCACTTCATTGGATGTCTGGGTGAAAAGGCTTATCTCCGACGGTCTCGGGTGAAAAAGCATCTTCAGTCGACGGACGAAGAATTCCGATGACGAAGAGATGGCCACGGCTGTGCCTATCAAGCAGACGAGGAGCAGCGACGTCATGAAGTTGTCGCTTGCTATGGTGTAGGGCATAGGGTCGCCTGCCTCACCTTGGCGTTTGCCCACAAGTTCGGGGTGATAGCAGGGTTTGTCGGAGAAATAACTCTCCTTATAATATATTGGCAGGTGAGCATCTGTCACCTTCTTGCCGATGGAATGCCCCGGGAGATGCAGGGTGTCAGGGCACTGACTCCAATGTATCTCTCGGGGCTTAGTGTGAGCCTGAACAGCAGAATCCTGCTGCTCAGGCGTAGCGTCTTTAGGAAGCCAGGATATTATCTGTCCCGGCGTGGGTTGATAATGGCCGTATGGCATTACAATGAGAATTCCTTTTTAATAGTATCCACTTTGTCGAGTTTCTCCCATGTGAAGAGTTCCACTTCCATGGTCTTCTCTCCATTATAGAGGCTCGTGAATGTCTTCTTCACCGTCTCGTTCTTTCTGCCCATGTGACCATAGGCGGCTGTCTCGAGATACATCGGCTGGCGCAACTTAAGTTGGCGCTCGATGGATTTCGGACGAAGGTCAAACATCTTCATTATCTTCTCTGCTATCTCACCGTCGGTCATGTTGACATTGCTGCGTCCGTATGTGTCGACATACACGCTCACTGGCTGTGCCACGCCGATGGCATAGGCCAGCTGCACGAGCATCTCGTCTGCCACGCCTGCTGCCACCATGTTCTTGGCGATATAGCGTGCCGCATAGGCTGCCGAGCGGTCCACCTTCGACGGGTCTTTGCCTGAGAAGGCACCGCCGCCGTGTGCGCCCTTGCCTCCGTAGGTGTCTACGATAATCTTGCGTCCTGTAAGACCTGTGTCACCATGAGGACCTCCGATGACAAACTTGCCCGTAGGGTTCACGTGATATATGATCTCGTCATTAAATAGGGCGAGGGTCTTCGCGTCGCACAGACTCTTCACACGCGGAATGAGGATATTGATGACGTCCTCGCGGATTTTTGCGAGCATCATCTCGTCAGCCTTCTGCTGTGTGAGGGTTTCCGATGGCTGGATGAAGTCGTCATGCTGAGTGCTCACCACGATGGTGTGGATGCGCTCGGGGATGCCATTGTCATTATATTCTATCGTCACCTGGCTCTTGGAGTCAGGGCGCAGATAGGTCATGACTTTGCCTTCTTCGCGGATGTTGGCGAGTTCCTTCACAAGCATGTGCGACAGGTCAAGGCTCACGGGCATGTAGTTTTCGGTCTCGTTGGTAGCGTAACCGAACATCATGCCCTGGTCGCCAGCACCCTGGTCCTCGGGATTCTCACGGCTCACACCGCGGTTGATGTCGCCGCTCTGCTCGTGTATAGCAGAGAGGATGCCGCATGAATTGCCGTCAAACTGATACTCTGACTTGGTGTAGCCGATGCGGTTGATGGTGCGTCGCGCTATGGTCTGCAAGTCGATGTATGCCTCTGATGTCACCTCGCCCATGATTATCAGTTGTCCTGTGGTGCAGAACGTCTCGATAGCGCAATGGGCGTTTTCGTCATAGGCCAGAAACTGGTCAAGCAGGGCGTCAGATACCTGATCGCTCACTTTGTCGGGGTGTCCTTGTGACACCGATTCTGATGAAAACAGATAAGACATTGTTTTGAAATTAGATTGAAATTAATAATATGTGGATTGTTATTCTTCAGGCAGCATTGCCACAGTGATCTGCGCGCAATTGTTCATAAATTCCTTCATGAATGCCTTCAGTGTTTCTGGAGTCTGTGCCTCGATGATGGCCTTGCCGTTGGTCTGTATGTCGATGCCATACTTGCGCCACATTGATATTACCGATGCCCAGTAGCTGTTGCTGTTTTGGTTGTCGGCATACTGCTTGAGCATGAGTTCCTTTATCTTCTGCAGTTTGTCGGCGTCGATGTTGTTGACGATGTTCTTCACCTCATCATTCATTATCTGCATGGCAATATCCTTTTTCTCCGGTTTCATCGGGCAATATGCCTGGATCACGTAATTGTGGAAACCGTCGGTGGCAAGGCTTGCTCCGCCCTGTGCACCGCAAGAGTAAGCGGCACTTGCATCCTCGCGGATCTTCTTCAGATATTCCATAGAGAGCACCTGACCTATCATGTCGATCTGCACGTCACGCTCATATGTGTAAGGCAGCGACTGGTTGGTCCACACCATCAGAGCCGTAGCCTTAGGAGTCTCCTGCTTGCGCTTGAAGATATTCTCGGTGGTCACCTTTGTCATGTAGTTCTCTCGCTTGCTGTTCTTCTCCACCTTCTTTGATGGCAGAGCGCCGAGATACTGGCAGATGAGAGGACGTATGGTCTCCTCGTCATAGTTGCCCATGATGGTGAAGTCCCAGCCGTTGGCGCTCTTGGTGCGCTCCTTTGCCATCTGCAGGATGCGGTCGTAGTTCACACCAGCGAGGTCGCCGATGAGCACAGGATTGTTTCTCTTGTTGTGATTGTAGATAGTGGCAGAGATACTGTCGCTGAATGCTACGTCAGGGCTAAGGCTTCTGTTCTTCAGCGAGATCTCCATAGAAGTCATCAGACTGTTGAATGAAGCAGTATCCTTATTGATCTTTGTGAAGTAGAGATACACCATCTGGAGCATTGTCTCCACGTCCTTAGGAGTAGACGAACCGGAGATGTTCATCATGCGCTCCGACATGCTCAAGTCAGCATTGGCTATCTTGCCTGCCAGGGCCTTCTGCAGTTCGGTGCTGGTGAAGTTGCCAAGACCGCTGACGCCTATCACGCTGTTAAACATCTTTGCGTTGATGTCGCCGGCAGCATAGGTAGTAGAACCTGCGCCACCCTCACCTACGAGCGAGACGGCATCCTTCTTGAAGTCAGTCTTCTTCAGAGTCACCTTCACACCGTTGGAGAGAGTGAGCTCGGTGTAACCGAACTTGTCGTTCTTCACCTCTTTCTTTATAGTGCCCTTCTTAGGCATCTGCGAGATGAGCGGTTCGTTTTTCACATTGTCCACAAAAGGAGTAATCTCTGCGGCGTGAGCCTCGTGCAGAGCGTCGAGAAGCTGCTGCTCGGTGGGATATACGTTGCCCTCAGCCTCGTTGTTGAAGTTGACGATCACCACGTTGGTGTCGCTCTTGCTTACGAGTTCCGACATGTAACTGTTGATCTGCTCAAGTGGGATATACTGTGCCACCTGCTTCATCATGTTGTAGTCGTCGTCTATAGACTGCATAGGTTCGCCGTCGAGGAAGTGACCCTTGCACTCATTATAGAACTGAGAGTTGGTGCGCTTGTCCTTATTGCTGTAAATCTTCTCCAGTGCGCTGAGGAAAGACTCCTTGAAACGGCTGAACTCAGTAGCGGTGAAACCGTACTCTGCAGCGCGGCGTGCCTCGATGAGGGCAGCCTTCATAGCCTCTGCCGTCTTGCTCATGTCCTTAGGCATGAGCGAGATGTCAAAAGCGTCCTTGGTCTTAGAGAAGATATATGCGTCGTCACTTGCCTGTGCGGAAGCGTATGGGCAGTCAGACTTCTGAGCGGCTTCACCATAGCGCTGGTTGAGCATGGTGAGGGCGGCAGTCTTAGTGTAGGTGTATACGGGATATACGGCGGTGTTCTTCAGAGAGTCAGGCATCACGTCGTGCTTCATCATCAGACTCAGCGACGATGTGCTCTGCTCCTTGTCCTTGTCGATGATGACGATAGGCTGCGCGTTGTCGGGCACCTCTACCTTTGCGATAGGTGCTGGGTTCTCAGGATTGGTGATGCCACCAAAGAGTTCCTTGATCTTAGCCTCGATGTGGTCTACGTCTACATTTCCCACCACGATGATGCCCTGGTTTGTGGGGTGATACCACTTCTCATAGTAGTCGCGCAGTTCCTGTGGCTTGAAGTTGTCCACCACTTCCATCGTGCCGATAGGATAGCGGTAGCCATACTTGCTGCCTGGGTAGAGTTTAGGCAGATTGCGCTCGAGCATACGGCTCTGGGCGCTTGTGCGCATACGCCATTCCTCGTGGATGACGCCTCTCTCCTTGTCTATCTCCTCGGGAGCGAGTGTCAGGCCGTCGGCCCAGTCGCGCAAGATGAGCAGGCAGGAGTCGAGTGATGCCTCGCGGTTGGTAGGCACGTTGTCTATGTTGTATACGGTCTCCTCTATAGAGGTGTAGGCATTGAGGTCTGCACCAAACTCCACACCGATGGAACGGCAGTATTCTATGAGGCTGTTGCCCTCAAAGTTGTCTGTGCCATTGAAGCACATGTGCTCCAGGAAGTGGGCAAGTCCGCGCTGGTTGTCTTCCTCCTCGAGCGAACCCACCTTCTGTGCGATGTAGAAATTGGCTCTGTTCTCAGGCCAGTTGTTGTGGCGGATGTAATAGGTAAGTCCATTGCTGAGCTTGCCGATTCTTACTGCAGGATCCAAGCCGAGCTGTGGCAAGGCTGTCTGAGCCTGCGCAACTGCAATCACCAGTAAAAGCAATGCAGTCAAGAGATGTCTGATTTTCATAAAGAGTTTATGTTAATTGTGTATTTGTTTGTTCGGTGAACATTACCAAAGTGCAAAATTACTCATAATTTCGCATACCGTGAGTCTTTTCTCACATTATTTATAATAATAGTATTGTGTCAGGTGGCTTTCCGGCAATAGAATCATTAGGAGGTACGGCGCCCTCGCCGTACCACGGGCAGAAATATATCAATTGATATTG